>JBFJNB010000247.1:0-4895 GCA_041633655.1 Lysobacterales bacterium
CACCGTGTCCAGCCGGGCGGGCTGGACGGTCATGGAGGCCCCGGCGTGTCTCGTCTTCGCGGCGGTCTTCCTGCTCGGCCGGCACCGGGCGGAGCTGGCTCCGCTCGTGCTGCACGGCATCTGGCAGGTGCACTACCTGCACCGGGCATTCCTGTTCCCCCTGCGCATGCGCGGCGGGCAGCGGCGTCTGCCCCACGGGCTCGTGCTGTGCGGCCTGGCCTTCAACGTCCTCAACGCGTACGTCCAGGCCCGGTGGATCTCGCACCTCGGCCACTACCCCGCCGGCTGGCTCGCCGATCCGCGCTTCGCCGCCGGCGCGCTCCTGTTCCTGGCCGGGGCCGGGATCAACCTGCACGCCGACGCGGTGCTGCGCGCGCCCCGCGAGCGCGGCTACCGGGTGCCCGAGGGCGGGCTTTATCGCTGGGTGAGCTGCCCGAATTACTTAGGCGAGCTGATCGAGTGGTGCGGGTTCGCGCTGATGACCTTCTCGCCGGCGGCCGCAGTGTTCGCGGTCTGGACCGCGGCCAACCTGGTGCCGCGGGCGCTGGCCCACCACCGCTGGTACCGGGAGCGCTTTCCCGACTACCCGCGCGCGCGCCGGGCGATCGTCCCGTTCCTGCTGTGAGGTCGATCGCGCTGGTGCTTTGGCTGCTGGCCGCGACCGGTGATGAGGATCCGGCGGCCGCCGCGCTGCGGGCCGAGATCGCGGCCGTCGTGGAGGGCACCACCCGCGCGAGCTGGACCCAGACTTCTTGGCAGCGCCTGGGCTCGCGGGAGGAGTTCACCGCGGCCCGCTGCCGGTGGGCCGGCCAGGACCGGATCCGGCTGGACGTCTACGACGGGCGCGGCAAGGGCGCGGTCGCGGTACTGGACGGCGAGGAAGTGATCGGTTATCGACGGGGCTTGCTCAGCTTCGCCAGGCTCCGCTACCCGGTGCGCCACCCCCGGGTGCTGTCGCTGCGAGGTCACGACATGCGCACCAACGGCTTTCTCGACGAGTACCGCTGGCTGCTGGACCGCTGGTCGCGGCTGCACCTGAGCCGCGACGGAGCGCGCACGGTGCTGCGCTGGATCGACGACGCCGGGCTGGATCAGCGGCTGGTCGTGAGCGGCAGCCCGCCGGTGGTGACCCGCCACGAGGTGCGCGAGCGCGGCGAGCTGGTCGAGGTGTACACCTATGCCGAGGTCGACTACGCGGCCGATTTCGACCCGGCCGAGCTGTTCGGCGAGCCCCGGTGAGGCACAAGTGGGAGCTCGTGCGACATCCGGGCTCGGTCAGAACCACAGGTTCAGCACGGTCAGCTCGACGGCGAGGAACACCACCGTCATCAGCGAGCCGACCTTCAGGAAGTCGGTAACCCGGTAGCCACCCGGACCCATGATCAGCGCGCTGACCTGGTGGGTGGGGATGATGAACGCGTTGGATGCCGACAGCGCCACGGTCAATGCGAACATCGCCGGGTCGGCCCCGATCGCCAGCGCGATGTTGATCGCCAGCGGCACCAGCAGCGCGGTCGCGCCGACGTTGGACATCACCAGCGTGAAGAAAGTCGTCAGCACCGCCAGCAGCGCCTGCGGCACCACCGGCGGCACGTCGCCGAGCAGTGCCAGGGCGTGCTGGGCGATCCAGGCCGCGGTGCCGCTGACGTCCATCGCCAGGCCCAGCGGAATCAGGCTTGCGAGCAGGAACACGGTCTTCCAGCTCACCGCGTTGTAGGCCTCGTCGATGTTGATGACCCCGGAGATGATCATCCCCAGCGCGCCCACCAGCAGACAGATCGACAGCCGGAAATCGGAGAATATGATCAGCCCCAGCGCGATCAGGAAGAACAGCAGCGCCCAACTGACCTTGTGCGGCCGCTGCTCCTCCTTCGGAATGTCCGAAACCAGCACGAAATCGCGCTCGCCGGAGACCTTGGCCAGGTCGCGCCAGGTGCCGTGGATCACCAGCGTGTCGCCGACGGCGAGCCTGAAATCGCGAAAGTCGCGCCGGTGGACCTCGTCGCCGCGCTGCAGCGCCAGCACGCTGAACCCGTAGCGCTTGCGAAAACCGACCTCCGCGATCGACTTGCCGATCAGGCTCGAGCCCGGCGCCACAACCCCCTCGGCGATTCCGGCGCGGGTCGGGTTGAGCAGGTTGCCGAAATTGGCCAGCCGCGGGCGCACGACCAGGTCGTTGGCCTGCGCGTAGCTGGTGATATCGCGCCGCCGGCCCATCATTCCGAGCACGGTGCCGACCCAGATCATCTCCTCGGCCGACGGTGCCAGGTGGGTGTCGTCGCCGTTTCGGATCGCGACCACCGGCGGTGCATCCTCGGCCTCCTCCAGCTCGCCGATGGTCAGACCCACCAGCGGGCTCTCGGAGGTCACCAGCAGCTCGTAGACCTGACCCTGTACCCCGTAGACCTTGGCGAAATAGCTGCGGGTGCGCTCCCGGGTGGGCGCCTCCGAGATCTCGCCGGGAGGCAGCAGAAACCGGCCCACGAACAGGAAGAACGCGATTCCCGCCGCCAGCAGCGACAGCCCGACCGGGGTCACCGAGAACAGGTGGAACGTGGTCACCGTGTCGGCGCCGGGCGGCAGGTTGCGGTTGGAGTTCTGGATCAGGTCGTTGAGCAGGATCAGCGGCGAGGATCCGACCATCGTCAGGGTGCCGCCCATGATCGCGCAGAAACCCATCGGCATCAGCAGTCGCTTGAGCGCGATTCCGCTGCGGTTGGCGATGCGGCTGATCACCGGCAGGAACAGCGCGGTGGCGCCGACGTTCTGCATGAACCCGGAGATCAGGCCGACCGTGCCCGAGACCAGCGACATGATCCTCACTTCCGTGCGCCCGCCGATGCGCAGAATGAAGTTGGCTACCTGGTTCATCGCCCCGGTGCGGTCCAGGCCGGCGCCGATGATCATCACCGCAATGATCGAGATCACCGCGTTACTGGCGAATCCGTTGAACAGTTGCTCCGGCGGCAGCGCCCCGAGCAGGCCGAGCATGACCATGGCGCAGATCGCGACCACGTCGACCCTGAGGATTTCCAGCACGAACAGGATGATCGTGACCCCGAGCACCGACAACACCAGCATCATGTCCGGCGTCAGAGTGAGTTCGGCCTCCATCAGGGAGTGGCGTCCAGCGAGCCGCCGGGACCGGCGGCATCGCTCTTTTCGAACATCAGGTCGCGGACCGGGTGGCCGCGGCGCCGGCCGCGGCGCTCGAAGCGGGTCTCGGGGCGCCACTCGGGGCGCGCGGCGTAGCGGCCGTTGCCGGATCGGTTGCGCCAGCCGCCGTGCGCCTCGATCACCTCCAGCATCCACTCGGCGTAGGGCTCCCAGTCGGTGGCCAGGTGCAGCATCCCGCCGGGTGCGAGGGCGCGGTGGAGCGCCGCGACGAACCCCGGACTGATCAGCCGCCGCTTGTGGTGGCGTTTTTTCGGCCACGGGTCCGGGAAGTAGATCCGGACCCCGGCCAGGCTGGCGGGAACAATTCGCCGCGCAAACACCTCGGCGGCGTCCGCGCACAGAATCCTGACGTTGGCGAGTCCACTCTGGTGGATCTTGCGCAACGCGCTGCCGACCCCGGGGCGGTGGACCTCGATGCCGAGAAAATTGGCGTCCGGGTCGCGCGCGGCCATGTGGACCAGTGCGTCGCCGTTGCCGAACCCGACCTCGACATAGGTTGCCCCGGGACGCCGAAACAGCTCGGAAGGCTCGAGCGAGTCGTTTTCACCGACGCCGTAGTCCGGCCAAAGCTCCTCGAGCGCGCGTTCCTGGGCCGGGGTCATCCGGCCCTCGCGCAGCACGAAACTGCGTATCGGGCGCCGCCCGGGCCGCCGGTCGGGAATCGGGTTGGGTCCGGAGATTTTCTTCAATTGTGCTTGAACGCGAGGGCTGGCGGATCCGCGGCCATTCTACTGAATCGGTTTGATCGTGGCATCCCGGCGCGTGTTACCATCCGGCGCCACCGGAGTCCAATCATGATCAGTAAACGCGACATCGCCAGCGACTGGCTGCCCCGTTACACCGGGATGCCTCTTTCGAAGTTCGGCAAGTGGATTCTGCTGACCAACTTCGACGACTACCTCGCCAAGTTCTGCGAGTGGTACGGCGCCGACCTGCACGGCGCCGGCAAGCCGATGCAGGCCGCGTCCAACGACCAGGGCCTGACCATCATCAATTTCGGGATCGGCTCGTCCAACGCGGCCACGATCATGGATCTTCTGAGCGCGGTGGAGCCGCACGGGGTGCTGTTTCTGGGCAAGTGCGGGGGGCTCAAGCGCTCGACCGAGATCGGGCATTTCATTCTGCCGATCGCGGCGGTCCGCGGCGAAGGCACCAGCGACGATTATTTTCATCCGATGGTGCCGGCGCTGCCGTCGTTCAAGCTGCACAAGTTCGTCTCCGACAAGATCGTCGCCCACAACTACGAATATCGCACCGGCGTGATCTACACCACCAACCGGCGAGTGTGGGAGCACGACGCGGCGTTCCATGAACGGCTCCGCGCGATGACCTGCATCGGCATCGACATGGAGACGGCGACTCTGTTCATCGTCGGGCACAAAAACGAGATCGCGCGCGGGGCGCTGCTGCTGGTGTCGGACGTGCCGCTGGTGCCGGAAGGAATCAAGACCGAGGCCTCCGACCGCGAGGTCACCCGCAAATGGGTCGACACGCACTTGCAGATCGGGATCGAGGCGATGACCGAAATGGAGCAAAAGGGCGAGAAGATCAAGCACTTCCAGTACTGATCGCGCGGACGGTTGAGCCCGGTCCAGGCCATGAGTAAGATGTTGCGCTCAAGCTTGGCGTACGCGGGTGTAGTTCAATGGTAGAACTTCAGCTTCCCAAGCTGATAACGTGGGTTCGATTCCCATCACCCGCTCCAACCCCTCGCCACC
>JBFJNB010000248.1:0-4887 GCA_041633655.1 Lysobacterales bacterium
AGATGACCAAAAGAATCAAGCGGGAAGACCATGAACGGATGTGAGGTGCGCGACGAGGGCGGATTCCGGGTGGTGGCCATAACCGGCGAGGTCGACCTGTCCTGGTCCTCCGAGGTGCGCGCGGCGGTGCTGGACGCGGTAAACGCCCACTGCGCGGTGCTGGTCGACCTGTCCGGGGTCAGCTACATCGACTCGTCCGGCATCGCCGCGCTGGTCGAGGGTTACCAGAAGGCCAAGGGCAGGGACGTGCGCTTTGGGCTCTTGAACATCTCCCAGTCGGTGCGCGCGGTGCTGGAACTGGCGCGTCTGGACCAGGTGTTCCCGATCCACGACGACCTGAGCTCGGCGCGCTCGGGCTAACCACCCGGCCTGGGGGTTACTCACGCGATGTTCGCCAAAGCCGTCAACGCGCTCGGCGGTGGGGTGATCCGGACCGTTGCCTGGTTCGGGTACGTCGGGCTGCTGCTGCTGGAGGGCCTGTACTGGTTCGTGGTCGGCCGCTGGCGCGGGCAGCCGGTCAAGGCCGCACCGATCTTTTATCAGATGATGGAGGTCGGGGTCCGCGCGATTCCAATCGTGACCGTGCTCTCGTTCGCGGTCGGAGTCAGCCTGGCGATCCAATCGATCTATGCACTCAGGCGCTTCGGCGCCGAGTCCCAGGTGGTGCTGGCGATCGCGATCGGCGTGACCCGCGAGTTCGGCCCCCTGATCACCGGCATCCTGGTTGCCGGGCGCAGCGCCTCGGCGCTGGCCGCGCGGATCGGCTCGATGGTGGTCTCGCAGGAGGTGGATGCGCTGCGCGTGATCGGGATCATGCCGGTGCGCTATCTGGTAACGCCGCCGCTGATCGCGCTGCTGATCATGGTGCCGACCCTGACGATCATCTCCGACGCGGCGGCGATTTTCGGCGGGGCCTTGTACAGCCTGCCGAGCCTAGACGTCGGGCTGTGGGCCTACCTGATGGCGAGCATCGATGCGCTCAAAGTCAGCGACGTGATGCAGGGGATCTGGAAATCGATCGTGTTCGGAGCGCTGATCGCGCTGATCGGGGTGGGCTCGGGGTTTTCGGTCAAGGGCGGCGCCGAAGGGGTCGGTCGCGCGACCACCCAGGCGGTGGTGCTCGCGATCAGCGGCATCGTCATCGCCGACATGGTCTTTACTTTCTACCTGAACCGATGAGCGCGGTGTCGTGCAAGCCGGTGATCGAAGTCGAGGGCCTGGTGACCCACTACGGGCGGCGCAAGATCCTCGACGGGGTCGACATGAGCGTCGGTTCGGGCGAGATCCGGGTCATCATGGGCGGCAGCGGCTCGGGCAAGAGCACGCTCTTGTGGCACCTGCTCGGGCTGTACCGGCCGACCGCCGGGTGCATCCGGCTGCTGGGCCAGGACATCAACCGGATCCCGGCGGCGGAATTGCGCGCGCTGCGCAAGCACATTGGCGTTTCGTTCCAGGGCGGCGCATTATTCACCTCGATGTCGGTCGGCGAGAACGTCGCGCTGCCGCTCAGGGAGCATACCGACCTGGACGAGAACACGATCCGGATCATGAGCCGGCTCAAGCTCGAGGTCGTCAACCTGGGCGGGTTCCAGGACCTGATGCCGGCGCAGCTTTCCGGCGGCATGACCAAGCGCGCGGCGCTGGCGCGGGCGATCGTGATGGACCCGAAGCTGTTGTTTTTCGACGAGCCGTCGGCCGGCCTGGACCCGGTGGTTTCGGCCGAGCTGGACGAGCTGATCCTCAGGCTGCGCGACGCGCTGCGGATGACGATGGTGGTGGTCACCCACGAGCTCGAAAGCGCGTTCAAGATCGCCGACAAGATTTCGGTGCTGGACGGGGGCAAGCTGATCCTGACCGGCACCGTGGATCAGGTCCGAGACAGCGACTCGGAGACAATCCAGGATCTGCTCAACCGGCGCCCGCGCGATGTCACAGTGGACGCCGAGGAGTACCTGCGCCGCCTGACCGAAGAGGAGTATGGATAGCTTGGTTAATCCAATCGGGAGCCGCGCGTGAAGCGGGACAACATCAACTATCTGGCGGCCGGGCTGGTGGTGCTGGGCGCGCTCGCGCTGCTGCTGGCGGTGCTGTACAAGATCACCGGGCGCGGCGGCCCGACCGACGGCTACTACGCCCGGTACGATGTCGTGGCCGGCCTGCGCTATGGCACGCCGGTCTATTTCGAGGGCTACCGGGTGGGCGAGGTGACCGAGATCACGCCGGTGCGCGAGGGCTCCAGGACCCGGTTCCGGGTCGACCTCTCGGTGCAGAAGGACTGGCCGATACCGGCCGACTCGATCGCCCAGATCGCGACCGCGGGTCTCTTGTCGGACGTGTTCATCGTGCTCAACCAGGGCGACAGCGAGGAACTGCTGGCCCCCGGCAGCGAGATCGAGGGCCAGGAGGCCTCGGACGTGTTCACCGCGCTCGGAAACCTGGCCGGCGACGTCTCGGCGCTGACCGAATCCAGGGTCGAGCCGCTGCTGGAGCTGATCTCCGAGCGGGTCGATTCGATCACCGCCAGCATCGACACCAGCACTCCGCTGGTGGTGGATGACCTGCGCTCGCTGCTCGGGCGCCTGAACGAGTCCGCCGAAAGGTTGCAGAACCTGATGAGCCCGCAGAACTTGAGCGCGATCGACTCCACGCTTAACAACGTCGAGCAAAGCTCGGCCCACCTGCGCGCGCTGACCGAGGAGCTGGAGCGCGCGCGCAAGGACATCAGCGGGCTGGCTGCCGAGCTCCACGGCCTGGCGCTGGAAAACCGCCCGCAGGTCAGCCGGACCGTGGATCAGATCGAGATCATCGCGACGCTGCTCGGCGAACGCCTCGACAGCATCGCGTTCAACCTCGACGAGGCGAGCCGGAATCTGAACGAGTTCGCACGCACGATCCGCAAAACCCCGAACCGGCTGCTGTTCTCACCGCCGGCGGACGAACCGGAGGTTGACTGATGGGACCGATCCGGCGCGCACTGATCGCACCCGCGCTGGCGGCGCTGGTGGCCGGCTGCAACCCCCCGCCGGTGCCCGACGATCACTTCTACCGCTTTGGTCGGGTTCCCGACGGGCAGTCCTTCGCCGAACCGGTGATCGGCGGCAAGCTGCTGGTGGAGCTGCCGCTGGCCGCCGGCATCCGCCGCGAACGGGCGATCCTCTACAGCGACGACCCCAACCACGTGTTGCTGCGCCGGTACCACTACCACCACTGGGAGGACCAGCCGCCGCGGTTGATCCAGCGGCGCCTGGTGGACCGCCTCGTGCAGGCGGGCGCGGCGCGCTCGCTGACCGATCAGTTGACCGATGACACCACGCACCGGCTGCGGGTCACGATCGAGCGCTTCGAGCGCGAGCTCTCTGCCGGCCAGGCCCACGCCTCAATCGCGCTCAGGTTCCAACTGATCCCCGGCGATCGCCTGGCCGCGCCGGTGTTCGACCAGACCTACTCGGAGCGGACCACGGCGGCGAGCGGCGACATGGCCGCGACCGCCCAAGCGTTCACGCGCGGCCTGGATTCGGTCATCGATCGCTTCCTGGTCGACCTGCAGCGGCGCCTGGCGCCCTAGCGCGATGCCGCCGACGGCCCGCACGGTCGCCTACCTGGATGCGATGGGTGTGACCGCCTGGCAGCGGCGCCGGCCGGGTGCCGAGCGCGCCCCGCCGGCGGCGCCGGCGCTCGAGTGCGTGCAGCGCGCCGACCCGGCGCTCGCCAGTGTGGTGGTGCAGTGGGCCGGTGAGTTTGCGCTGAGCGCGGACCACCCGGGCGGTGACCTGCTCGGCAAGATCCTCGCCGCGCTCGAACAGCCGCCCGCGAAATTCGCCGTGTACCGGGCCGACCCGGGCACGCGGCCCCCGTGCCCGGACCCGCCGGGCCGGGTGGTGCTGGCGTTCGCGGACCGCTCGCCGGCGCGAGCCGCCGGGCTCGAGGTCGTCAAGCTGCCGACCTTGGAGGCGATGCTGGCCGATCCCGGCGCCAAGCGCGTCGCGTGGGCCGCGTTGCGCCCCTGGATCGGTCATCTGGCAAGTTCGTGAGCGCGATCCTGAAAGCCCCGCTGCCGCGGTTCCGTCCGATGCAGAGCGAGGACCTGGACCGAGTGGCCGAGATCGAGCGCCAGGTGTATGAGTTTCCGTGGAGCCGGGGCATCTTCGGCGACTGCCTGCGGGTCGGATACTCGTGCTGGGTGATGCAGTTGGACGGCGCGATCGCCGGTTATGGAGTCGTCTCCAGCGGCGCCGGCGAGGCCCACATCCTGAACCTCTGCATCGCGCCGGAATACCAGCACCAGGGGTACGGGCGGCGTCTTTTGAACCGGCTGCTGGACCTGGCCCGGTGGTACCACGCGCGCTCGGTATTCCTGGAGGTCCGTCCCAGCAACCATCGCGCGATCAAGATGTACGAGACGCTCGGTTTTGCCTGCGTCGGCCGGCGGCCGAACTACTATCCGGCCCAGCAGGGACGCGAGGACGCGCTGATCATGGTGCTCAAGCGCGAGGCCGACGACCCGGGGGAGCCCCCCGATGACCGGAGCCGTTCGCGCTAGCGGGTTACCTCGATCATCGGATCCAGGCAGCTGCCGTTGCCGAAGAAAACCATGTATTTGTAGTCGCCGGGCGCGGCGTCTTGCGGCACCTGCAACGAAAATTCCGTCGCGTTCGCGTCATTGGAGGCGATCAACCAGATCGCGGACACGTTTTGCAGACCCGGAGCCGTTCCTACGCTCGACTTCGCAGGGTTCCCCGCTACCTTGAACACGACGGTATCGCCCGGCTCGGCGCAGAAACGGGGCGGCGCGGCGCTGACCCTTCCCGGGTTGATCGTGATGTGCGCCGGCTGGCTGGGGTTGCAGGGAGCCGCCGGGGGCCCGGCCTGGCAGACGACCTGGGCTGG
>JBFJNB010000249.1:0-4879 GCA_041633655.1 Lysobacterales bacterium
ACCGATTCGAAGCGGTCCACCCAGGTGTTGGCGCAGTCCAGCGCGACGGCATACGGCAGGAGTTTCTCGAATTCCTCGAACGTCTGCGGCGGCTCCTGCCGCCGCTCCAGGTCCTGGCGCTCGGCGACCCCGAGATAAAGGCGCAGACCCTCGATGTGATCCATCAGCTTGCGGCCGTGCATGGTCGGTGCCTTCATCCACACCACGAACAACAGATTCACGATGGCCAGCGCGATGATGACCGCGACTCCGGCGACCGATTCCATCCCGCCCAGCCAGCTCATCACGAGCACCGCGGCCACCGACAGGCCGACGCCGATGCCGAGCTTGTCGCCGTTGTAGACGAAGTACTTCTTGTAATAATCGCGCACGAGGGACGCCTTGTGGGCCTTGAGCGCGGCCTGGATCGGGGCGTGGTTGTCCTTGTCGAACTCGATCTCGTCCCGGCCGCCAAGCAGCGAGCGGTAGACCAGCGCCTCCCCGGGAGCGAACTCGACCTTGGCCCCCGGCACCTTGCGCACGCTGAATTTTTTGCTCAGGAACTTGCGGGTACGCTCGATCTTGACCGCGCCCTTGACGGCCAGGTTCACCAGCGCGGCGGCCATGCAGGTCGGATCGTACTTCATCCTCAGGATGTACCGCAGCGAAGCCGGAGAATACCCCTCGGGCGCCTCGTAGCGCGGGATGATCACGCCCTTGGCCGGGTCCCGCCCGACCGCGCGCCAGGCGTTGAGATAGAACCAGACGACCCCGATCACCCCGAGCAGGCCGACCAGCAGCCCCTTGTTGTCGGTCAGCACGCGCCACAGCCGGTCTAGCGCGCCCGGCTCATCGACGATGCCTTTCGGAAAGCCGACCGCGATCGTCAGGCCCTCGTAGCTTCGCAGCGCCCGGGTCGCGTCGAACCGCACCACGCCCGGTGAGACCACCGCGGCTCGGTAATCCTGGCCGCTGGCGCCCTGGAGGCCGGTGTAAGCCGCCAGCGTCATCCCGGCCGCCGGAACCGGTTCGGGGAGGCGCACGGTGGCACCTGCCTCGAGGATGTCGAACGCCCACCCGTTGCCGGTTACGTTCCAGTACAGCTCGTCGTACTCCGCGAAGAACCCGAGCTGATGGTCGGTTCGATAGCGGATCTGATAACGATAACGACCCGGGGGCAGGAAATACTCCGCGCGCCCGAGGTAGACCCGCACCCCGTTGGCGATCTTCTCGCTGCGGAAGTTCTCCGGCCGCCCGTCGCGGGTGGCCTCCAGCACCTCGAAATCGACCCGCACCCTGAGGTTGTTGCGGTCGCGGTAATCGGTCGGAAAATCGCGGTAGATGCCGCGCCTGATCTGATTCCCCTCGGCGGTGACGGTAATGGTCTCGGTGACCACCATCGAGCCGTCGGCGCGAACCTCGAGGTCGGAATCGAACCGCTCGATGACCTCGACCGCGCCCGCTCCCAGCGCCCACAGCAGCAGCCAAACGCTCGCAATCCACCTCATGACGGCCCCACCTTTACCTGGACCGCGGCGCGGGATCCCGCCTCGGCCTGGAAGAACTCCGCGCGCTCGAACCCGAAGGCCTGCGCGATGAACTGGTCCGGGAAGCGCTCGACCAGGTTGTTGTAGTCGCGGGTCGCGCCATTGTAGAAGCGGCGCGCGTATTGCAGATGATCCTCGATCTCGACCAGGTCTTCGGCCAGCTGGCCGAAGTTCTCGCCGGCCTTGAGGTCCGGATAGGCCTCGGCCAGCGCGATCAATCGCTTCAGGTCCGCGTCCAGATCCTTCTCGATCGCCGATTTCTCGCCCACGGTGCGGGCGCGCATCGCCTGGTCGCGGTGCGCGGTGACCGCCTCCAGCGCCTCGCGCTCGTGCTTGGCGTAACCGCGCACCACATTGACCAGCCGCGGCACCAGGTCGTGGCGCCGCTGGAGCTGGACGTCGATGTCGGCCCAGGACGCGGCAACCAGGTTGCGCGCCCTGACCAGGCCGTTGAACAGCCACACCGCGACCGCCAGCGCGATCAGCAGCAGCCCCGCAAAAACCCAGCTCATCCCGTTCCCCACGTCCAGATCGAATCGCCCGGAATCATACGTTGCCCGGGCCGACACGATCCAGTGCTGCGCGCCCGGTCCGCGCAGTGCGGTATGCGGGGCTAGCCCGGATGTTGCACAACGGCACGGTTTGTAACCCGACACAGACCTGAGGAACTCGCGCAATCCCCTGATCAAGCTCGGCAACCAAACAACACCCAGTGAAACTCGTGCAATATCCAGGCTAGAGCAGGTTGATCATGTTGTCCTTGCACGACTCCTTGAGCGAGGCGATCGCGACGATCCCGGCGAGCACCACGGCGATCGTTCCCAGATCCCAGGGATTGAGCACCAGGCCCAGCGCGAGGCCGGCGGCGGGCGGGTGCTCGGTGTCGGTGACCACCATCGCGAATATCGCCAGCCCGGTGGCCAGCGCGGCACCGGCGATCGGAATGCCGTGCTGCAGGGGCGCGGGTGCCGCGGCGACCAGCCATCCGGCCACCAGCGAGGCGGTCGTTCCGATCGCCACACCGACCAGGTAGCCGCCGACCAGGTAGCGGGGGCTGGCCGAGCTGACGTGCGGCATCGCAAAAGCGATGAAGGAACTGGCGCCCAGCGCCGCGACCAGTACCGTCTGCCGGAACGCATCCAGCAGCGTCAGGATCAGGAAGATCGACGCGGTCGCCGCCGCGCACTGCAGTGCGTAGCGGGAAGCGTGGGCGCGAAACTTGGGATCGAGCACCCGATAGGGGCACGAAGCGCGCCGCGCCCGTTGCTTGGTAGCTTCGGAGACTTCCATGAGACGGCTATCGGCCGCATTCGGTCAGCCTTTAGCGCGGCGTCCAGTCCCACAGGATCAAATCCCATTCCTCGCCGCTCGGATCCCGGTAGCGGTGGAGCAGTTCGAATCCGACCTTCTCGTGCGCCCGGATCGAGCGGGCGTTGCGGCGCGCGACCTCGGTGATCGTGAAGTCGTAGCGGCCGCGGTAGAGCTCGCGCATCTTCTCGAACATGCCGGCAAACACGCCGCTGCCGCGAAACGGCTTGTCGACGCAAACCTGCCCCATGATGAAGTAGCGGTACTCATCGAGCGGAACGCCGTCCCAGACGAGTCCGGCTCGCATCTGCGCGAACATCGGTTCGAGAATCGCAATGCGATCGGCGAATGAGCGCAGCATCACCAGCGCGTACCCGGCGACCCGGTCGCCGCAGACCGCGACCACGTGCGGCTCGGCCGCGTTCATCGCCGCCAGCAGCTCGCGGTCGTGGCGCACCGTGACGAAGCCGTCGGCAGCGACCTCGGCCGGATCGAGGCTCTCCTCCAGATAGCGCCGCTGCAGGGTCAGGATCTGGTCCAGGTCCCGCTCGACCGCGGCGCGATAAATCACGTCGGCCATCAACCGGCGCGCACGCGGCGCGCGAACCACACGATCATCAGCGCCATCGCGACCAGACCGGCCACCTCGACCGCCCAGTGCGGCCCCAGCCAGCCGGTGCCGAAGCCGGCGGGCTTGACCCCCTGGACGAACGCGACCGCGGCGATGCCGACTCCGAGCAGGCCCTCGCCGCCGACGAAGCCGGAACCCAGCAGCACGCCGCGCTCGCGCCGATCGGCCGCCTCGTTCCTGTCGGCCGCCCGCCGCTCCATCCACAGCCGGAGCAGGCCGCCGAGGAACACTGGGGTCATCGTCGAGACCGGCAGGTAGACCCCGACCGCGAACGGCAGCGACGGGATCTTCAGAAGCTCGCACACGACCGCAATGGCGACCCCGATCCCGACCAGCACCCACGGCAACTGCTGGTCCAGCACCCCCTCGATCACGATCTTCATCAGGGTCGCCTGCGGGGCCGGCAACTCGGTCCCGCCGAAGCCGAAGGTCTCGGCCAGCAGCAGCACCGACAGGCACACGAAGGTGGCCGAGGTCAGCACCCCGACCAGCTCGCCGAGCTGCTGGCGGCGCGGGGTCGCGCCGAGCAGATACCCGGTCTTCAGGTCTTGCGAGGTGTCGCCCGCGATCGAGGCGGCGATCGCGACCACGCAGCCGACCGTCAGCGCGGCGGCCTTGCCGGTCAGATCGGTCCAGCCCATCAGCAGGAACACCCCGGAGGTCCCGAGCAGCGCGCCGATGGTCATCCCGCTGGTCGGGTTGCTGGTGACCCCGACCAGGCCGACAATGCGCGAGGCCACGGTCACGAAGAAGAACGCGAATACCACCACGCACACCGCGGCCGCGGCCCGGATGCCCGGTCCGCCGACCTCGCCGAACACCGCCGGCACGAGGGCCAGCACCGCGGCGATCGCAAGCGCGCCGATGGCGACGAACCTCAAAGGCAGGTCCTGCGCGGTGCGCGGCACCGCTTCCGGGGCCGCTTCGCCGACCCGGCTCTGGAGCTGCCTGGCCCCGATCTTGAAGCTCTCGACCATCACCGGCAGCGAGCGGATCAGGGTGATGATGCCGGCCGCGGCGACCGCGCCGGCGCCGATGTAGCGCACGTAGCGGGTCCAGATCTGTCCCGGGCTCATCGCCGCGATCAGCAGGTCCGTTTCGGGAAACAGCGGCGCCGTGCGCGGCTCGCCCCAGTACGCGATCGCCGGGATGATCACCAGCCACGACAAGAGACCCCCGCCGACCATCACCGTGGCGATCCGCGGACCGAGGATGTAGCCGACCCCGAACAGCGCCGGCGAGACGTCCATCCCGAGCGCGCCTTTCTTGAGCAGCGGAATCCGGGTGGCGATCTCGTCGGGGATCACCTTGATCCACGAGGTCAGGAACTTGACCAGCGCACCGACCCCGAGCCCCAGGAACACGAAGCGCGCGCTGCGCCCGCCGACCTCGTTGGCGACCAGCACCTCGGCGC
>JBFJNB010000250.1:0-4864 GCA_041633655.1 Lysobacterales bacterium
ACTTCAACCGGGCCGCCGCATCCGCGGCGGCCCTTCAGTCAGCGCGCGGCCGCCGGGCAGTCGCGGGTGTTCCAGTAAGGGACGACCCGCAGATCTTCGAGGATCGACTGGATCACCGGCTCGCAACGCAGCGGCGCGAAGTCGGGGTAGAGCAGCCAGTAACCGAGGTCCTGGTGGCCCTGCCGGTGCAGGTGCCTGAAATAGGCCACCGCGTTTTCCTTAGCGCCCATGCGCATCAGAAGGAGCGGGATATCGGGGCCGCGAAACGGACTCGGATGGATCGGGTTCTGCGCGGCGTATATCGGAATTCGCTCCAACTCGTCGATCACCAGCTCCTGCAGCAGCTCGTCGTCGTAGGCCGTGACGATGCGCTCGACCAGCTCGACCCCCGCTTGGCCCTTGAGGCGACCCAGCCGCATCATGAAGTACCAATGGCGATCGCGGTCTCCGAGCGCCAGGGCCGCGTCGGCCGCCTGCATCAACAGGCCGCTATGGTCCGGGGCAAACGCCAGCACCCGTTCCGACTCGGCCAGGGACTCTTCCAGTCGCCCCCGCAGATAGAGCAACAGCGCGCGGTTCAGTCCCATGATCCGCGCCGCCGGGTCCAGTGCCACGGCGCGGTCCAGGCTGGCCGCCGCCGCCTCCAGTTGGCCGCTCAACACCAGCAACTGACCGAGCCACTGGTGACCGGTCGCGAAGTTGGGGTTGAGCGTGATCGCCTCGCGCAGCAGCGCGATCGCTCCGGGCAAATCCCGGTCCGTTTCGACCCGGCTCAGCGCCAGCGCCGCGGTGGCCTCCGCCGATCGCGGGTCCAGCGCCAGCGCCCGCTCGGCGCTGGTCCGCGCCAGCTCCGACGGCGCGCCCGGGAAGTCGCCGTACCCGCCGATCACCGCGTAGGTCATCGCCAGGCCCGCGTGGGCTTTGGCGAAGCCCGGGTCGGCCTCGGTCGCCTGCTGGAAATGCCCGATCGCGGTGACCAGATCGTCGAAAGTCCGCAGATACCAGTGCTGGACCCCGCGCAGGTACGCCTCGTAGGCTTCGAGATTGTCGGTGCCCGTGCGATTGCCCTCGACCAGGCCCAGCTCGACCTGCAGCGCGACGGCAATGGCCTCGGCGATTTCGTCCTGGATCGCGAACACGTCGTCGAGGGTCCGATCGAAGGTCTCCGACCACAGGTGAAACCCGGTCTGCGCCTGGATCAACTGCGCGGTGACCCGGATCCGGTCGCCCTGGCGCCGGACGCTGCCTTCCAGGATATGGCGGACGCGCAGGCGGCGCGCGATCTCGGGCACGTTGCGGCTGGTCCCCTTGTATTCGAACGCCGAGGTGCGGGCCGCGACCCGCAAATCGGGAATCCGCGCCAGCACGTTCAGGATCTCCTCGGAGATGCCGTCGGAGAAGTACTCGTTGGCGGCGTCGGCGCTGATGTTCGCGAACGGCAGCACCGCGATCGAATTCGGCGGCGCCTCCTCGTCGAGATCGGTGTCGGGCACCGAGATTTCGCCGGTCGCGGTCGCCGCCGCCGGCTCGGCGTGGGAATCGGTTTCAATGGTCGGTTCGACCAGGACTTGGTAGTAGCTCAGGAACGCGAGCGCGACGATCGCGCCGATGGTGACGTAGTCGAGCCGCCGTGCTGCCACCTGATTGTGGTATCCACCATCGAGCTCGCTCTCGCGCCGCACTCCCTCGGGCGTCACCTCGAAAATCCACGCGACCGCCATCACCGGCGGGAACCCGAGGACCAGCAGCGCGATCAGGAGCTTGCCGACCCAGTCCGGTGCGCCGACGAAACCGAGCACGATGTCGGCGACCTGCAGCACCAGCCAGCCGACCACGAGATAAGCTGCCGCGATCCGCAGCACGTTGCGCCGCTTCAGTTCGGACCACAGGCTCACGGGCGGCGGTCGCTCAGTCGCATTCGAAATCCTCCGGCCCGAGCGGGCGGCACAGATCCGGCCAGCCGCGATGACGCCACAGCGCCACGAGGCCGTGATCGGCGGCGAACGATTTCATTTCGGGGTGGCGGCGAATCGCTTCTCCCGCCGGCCACCACAAGTTATGAATTTCGGAGTGGTCGAACGTGGAGAGCCGGTTCAGCGCGTGGAAAAACGGCTCCGGCTGCGAGAGAAAAAAGTGAATGTCGGTACGCACGAACCAGTCGCCGCGCGCCTGGCCGAGAGCGGCCATGATCTCACCCGCCCGCTCGGGCTCGCGCACGGCGGCCAGTACGCTGGCGTAGCTGGCGGCTATCGATTCCGGCATCGTTTCGATCGCGCGCGCGAACGCGGCGGTATCCCCGTGCGCAACCCAGTCGCGGATCAGTGTGACGTAGCCCGGCGGGCGGTCGAGGTTGACCGCGCGCCATGCCAGCGCCCGGGCCCCCTCGGCATCGCCGTTGATCAGGCGCGCTCGGGCGAGCCAGTCGATCGCGACTCCCGAGACCGGATCCAGGCGGTAGCCGGCCTCGAATTCCGCCAGCGCCTCGCGCAAATAGCCCGTCTTGAGCAGCAGGATGCCGTGCCAGACGCGCGACAGCGCGTGCTGGGGATGATCGGCGACGAGGTCGGCGGACATCGCCATCGCCTCGTCGAGGCGACCGCTGCGCTGCAGGATCAGGGTCCGCGCCGCGCGCGGATCCGGGAGCGTCGGGTCCAGCGCGAGCGCGCGGTCCGCGGCTTCCAGCGCTTTCGGCTCGGCCTCCTCGTAGGCCACGTGTTCGAGATAATAAGGCTGCACCGTGTGGACCAGCGCCAGCGCGGCCCAGGCCTCGGCGAAGTCCGGATCGGCCGCCACCGCCTGGCGTAGCAGGTGCTCGGCCTCGAGCAATTTCTGCTCGCGCTGGCGAAACAGGTGCAGTCCCTGCAGATAGAGGTCATAGGCCTGGAGGTCGTCGGTGCGCCGGCCGTGCGCCGGCGCGGTGCCGAGCGCGACCTGGAGCGCGCCGATGATCGCGCCCGCGATCTCGTCCTGGATCGCGAAGATGTCGGTCAGCTCGCGATCGTAGGTGGCCGACCACAGATGGCGGTCGTCGCGCACGTCGATCAACTGGGCGGTGATCCGAACGCGCTCACCGTGTTTGCGCACGCTGCCCTCGAGAACGTGCGCGACCTGCAGGCTGTTGGCGATGTCGCGGATGTCGGTATTGCGGCCCTTGAACGCGAAGCTCGAGGTGCGCGACGGCACCCGCAGCCCGTCGATCCGCACCAGCAGATTGATCAGTTCCTCGGAGATGCCGTCGGAGAAATACTCGTTTTCGGGATCCGCGCTCATATTGAGGAACGGCAGCACCGCAACCGACTTGGGATCCGGCGCCGAGGCCGGCGACTTTGCGGGTTTGGGGGTCGCTGGACGGGCCTCGGACGGCATCGGTGCGGCCGCCCGTCCGGAATCCTTCGAACCGCGTTCGTCGAGTACGAACTGCTGCACCATCACGACCCCGAGCGCGAGCAGGATCATCGCGATCGTGACCTGATCGAGGCGGCGCGCGGTGTGCCGGGTCACCGAACGGGAACGGTCCACCTCGGACTCCCGGCGCAGCCCCTCCGGCGTCAGCTCATAGGCCCACGCGAAGATCAGGCTCGGCAGCAGCCCCAGCGCGAGCAGCACGATCAGGAGCTGCGACGCCCAGCCGGGAAACTCGAACGCGTCGAACATCAGGCTGCCGATCTCGATCAGCAGCCACGCCGAGACCAGATAGGCCGCGGCGACGCGGAACACGTTGCGACGTTTCAGTTCCGAAAACAGCGTCATGGCGCGCCAGTATAAGCCACCAACCGCCCGGCAAAAATTTGGTTCTTCACCGGGCGCGCTTGGCGCCGCGAGGGCGCTTCACCTCGTTTTCACCCCGATTCGATCCGGATTGGTGGGGTCGCCTTGGGCATACTAGGCTCGAAGTCCATCGCAAGCGGAGAACACCCATGCCCAAGTACGTGATCGAACGCACCATCCCCGGCGCCGGCGAGCTGTCCTCGCAGGACCTCGAGGGGATTTCGAAGAAGTCCTGCGACGTGCTGCAGCGCCTTGGCACCAACATCCAGTGGCTGGAAAGCTACGTCACCGACGACAAGGTCTACTGCGTCTACCTGGCCTCCAGCCCGGAGATCATCCGCAAGCACGCCCGCGAGGGCGAGTTTCCGGTCGATTCCATCGCCGAGGTGCACGCGGTGATCAGCCCGGCCACCGCCGGCTACCCGGCCCGGCTCAGCTAGCGCGTTACCGCGGCCAGCGCCGGCTTGGCGCCGAGCGCGTCGAGCTGAGCGAGGCCTTCGCGGCGGGCGGCGCGCTCGTCGCCCTCGGTCAGCGCCAGCGCCGTTTCGTACGGGCAGCCGAGCCGGCGCCAGCTTTGCGCGGCGTCCTGCCACCGGCCCGCGATCTGCAGAGCGAACGGCTCGGCGACCGCCGTAGCCTCGGGGACGTCGAGACCGGCCTTCGAGGCCCAGTACGCGATCTCGCCCAGCGCCCACGGCTCGGCGGTCGGCCCCACCAGCTCCAGCGCGCGGGCGACGATTGGCTGAGCGGGAGCGGCCGCGCCGTGGAGCCAGGCCGCCTCGGCCCAGCCCGCGGCGATCAGCGCCACCCGGTGGGGCTTGGCCGCGCCCAGCGCCAGTTTCCAGGCTTCGTCCAGCGCCGCGCGCCAGCCCGGATCGCCCTGGCGCAGCCGCAGCCGCCCGATGATCGCCAGCGCGCCGGCGCGGCTGACCGCGTGCACCCGCGGGTGGTCCAGCGCGGCGACCGCGTCGTCGGCCGCGGCGGACCAGTCGCCCTGCTCCAGCCGTGATCGCCCGCGCAGCCCGAGGTAGTAATGGATGCAGGCCTCGCTGTCGCGGCGGCGCGCGAAATCGAGGGATTCGGTCAGAAACGGCTC
>JBFJNB010000251.1:0-4861 GCA_041633655.1 Lysobacterales bacterium
CCCACGCCCAGCAGCGCGCCCATCCCCAGCGCGCGCATCTGGTCCGGGTCCAGCACGTCGATCGCGACGGCGGGGATGCCATCGAAGGCCTCGCGGGCACGCTGGACGAAGGTCTCCGGATAGACTTCGTTGGCGGGCTCGCTGGTCAGATCCCGTGCGAGGCGGACCCCGTCGGCGACGGGTCGCCAGCGCCGCGCGAACGCCTGGCCGGTCGCGGCCGGCTCGCGCACCAGCACCCGGAGCGAGCCGGTACCTCCACTGCGTTCGCTCTTGAACCTGTCGAACCGGTATTGCCCCAGCAGCGCTCCGAACGCCAGATGGGCGCCGGGCTGTTCGACCCCGGCGGGCGCGTCGTCCCAGGGGATCGCGACCGCCTCGTCGGTCCACTCCGCGGCCAGTTGCGCGGCCAGTCCGCCGAAATCGCGCAACCCGTTGGCATCGACGATGCCGGCCCCGATCCCGACCACGCCCACCCGGGTGTATCCGCCGAGCGCACCCAGGGTCAGGGTCTGCCCGGGCTCGGCCTCGAACCCGAGGGCACCGATGGCCTCCGACAGCGCGCCACCAAGCCGCTGATCCAGAGCGCGCCCGGGCTCGCTCAGACCGTCCGTGCCGACGGCGACGATCAGCGCGCCGGGGGACGGGATATCGAACGGCGCGAACTCGATCGAGCGCTCGGCCAGCGCCGGCGCGCACACCGCGACCGCCAGCAAGGTGCGTCCAATTCCACGGCGCAAGGCGATGCTACCGCGGCGTCATCGAACGGCGCTTATACCCGGCCGGCGGTTCGAATTCGTCCGGACCCAGCGAGCGCGCCTCGACCGAGCGCAGCACCGACTCATCCGTCAGCTCGCCCTGGCTCGAAAACTCGCGGGTGACGACCGGGAAACCGTTCATTCGATCCATGAATTCGAACAGGTTGTCGTCGAAACTCCGGCCGCCGGAGGCGCCGAAGCGCGGCAGCGCATCCAGCATCTCCTGGAAGAACCCGGCCATCTCCTTGAACAGCTCGACGACTTCGTCGCCGCCCTCCACGTGGTCCCAGTCGGTGACCCACAGCTCGCGCGCCTTGACCCCGTCTTCGAGCACCTCGTACTTGACGCAGGGGTAGCCTTGGCGGGTGTCGCGCTCGCCGGTGGCGACCACTTCGATGTTGGCCCGCGCCGGCGCGGCCTGCATCTGCGGCATGCGCTGCTTCATCATCCGCTCCATCATCGGCCGCTGCTCGGGGGGCACGTTTTTCAGCGCCTCGGCCAACTGCTGATTGACCTGGCTCATCTGGGCGGCAATTTGCGCAATCGTCTCCTGGTCGATCACGGTGTATTCACGATCCTCGTGGTCGACCATGATCATCTCCTTCGGCTCGCCGCGATAGATCATCTCGCCCTCGCGCTTTTCGGCGTCGAACTGCATCTTCAGCGAGCGACCCTCGACCGAGGTGCGGACCAGATCGGTGGCGGGCTTGCGGGCGCTGTGATCGGTGACCTCGATTTCGTAGACGACACCGGCGCCCGCCTGCGTCAGGGCGAGCAGCCCGGCCGCGATCAGCGCGAAGTTGAGCTTGTACGTCATGTCCTCTTCCTTGCTGAATTGAGAAAGCCAGAAACTAGCAGATCGATGCGCCGATGGCGACGTGTGGCGGTCTTGTTTTGGCCCGGCAACTGACCTAACCTGCGCCGGCGTGAACGAAATCCTCCGCATCCTGCGTGCCAGCCGTTTCACCTGGCTCGGTCTGAAGGCCGCGTTCCGCCATGAACCGGCATTCCGCACCGAGGTCCTGGTGCTGGTGCTGGCCGCGCCGGTGGCCCCGTTTCTGGCCCGCAGCGCGACCGAGCTGGTGCTCCTGATCGGCGCCATCGTGCTGCTGATGATTACCGAGCTGATCAACTCGGCGATCGAGGCGGTGGTCGACCGGATCGGGAGCGAGCGCCACGAGCTGAGCGGACGCGCCAAGGACATGGCCTCGGCCGCGGTCGGGCTGGCGATTTTCCTGACCGCCGCGGTCTGGGCCGGCGTCGCGATCGACCGCTTCGCCTGACGTGGAACCCTCGGGACCTCGTTTGCGGCGAGATCTCGCCCACCTGACCCTGGCCTGGTGCCTGGCGGTGGCCCAGCCGCTGCTGAGCCTGCTCGGCGAGCAACCGCAGTTCCTGGTCGCCCAGGGGGTGATCGGCGCGCGCGCGATCGCGCTTGCACTCATGTTGTGTTTCGCCGCCCCCGCGCTGCTCGGAGTGATCCTGTACGGGGTCGGTCTGGCCGCGCCGCGCGCCGCCGCGCTTCTGGCGCACGCGCTGATCGCGGTGCTGCTGGCGGTGGCCGCGCTGCCGCTGCTGGCCGCGCTGCCCCCGTGGCCGGCGCTGGCCGCAGCCATCGCAATTGGCGCGGCGCTGGCCTTTGGGCGCGCCCGAACCCGCGCCGGACGATCGTTCGCGAACGTTTTCGCGCTCGCGATCCCGGTGTTTCCGTTGGCGTTTCTGTTGCTGTCCCCGGCGCGCGAGCTGATCGCCGGGCGGGTCGAGCAACCGTCCGTGGCGGTCGCGGCCGAACCGCGGCCGGTGTACTTGTTCCTGTTCGACGAGTTTCCGGTCGTCTCGCTGATGAACCGCGCGCTCGAAATCGACGCCGGTCGTTTTCCCAACTTCGCCTCCCTGGCAGCCACCGCGACCTGGTACCGGCACGCGACCACGGTTTCCGAGGCCACCGTGATCGCGGTTCCGGCGGCACTGACCGGGTACTTCCCGGCCGGCGACAAGATGCGCCTGGCAGTGCACAGCCAGTATCCGCAAACCCTGTACACGTTGCTCGCAGAGACCCACGAGGTGCACGCTCAGGAGAGCGGCACCCAGTTGTGCCCCCCGCGGGTTTGCGCCGACGCATCGGATCACTCGGGCATGCTGGTCAGCGACCTGTGGATCGTCTACCAGCACCTGGTGCTGCCCGAGGACTGGCGCGACGATCTGCCCTCGATCCAGCAGGGCTGGACCGGATTTGCCTCGCCGGAACCAGCCCCGAGCGAGGATGTCGAAGGCGCGGATCAGATGCATCGCCGGATGAACTGGCGCGGCCGGCTCACGCGGTTCCGGGAATTTCTCGGTGCAATAGCGGACTTTCCGCCCAACACATTCCACTTCTACCACGCGCTGCTGCCGCACGCTCCGTGGTCGTTCCTGCCCGACGGCCGGCGTTACGCCTACCTGGAGCCGGGGGGTGTGCTCGGGGTCCGGCCGCAAACTGATCCCGGGCCGCTGAAGCACACCTGGTACCCGGACCCGGTCGCCGCCGACCTCGGTCACCGCCGGCACCTGCTGCAGGTCGGCGCGGTCGACCGGCTGGTCGGCGAGATCCTGGATTCGATCCGCGCCACCGGACAGTTCGACGACGCCCTGATCGTGATCGCGGGAGATCATGGCGCCGCATTCGAGCCCGGCCACTCGCGGCGCGCGGTGGACAGCGAGAATTTCGCCGCGATCGCCGGAATCCCGTTGTTCGTCAAGTATCCGCACCAACGCGAAGGAAGTGTGGTCGACGCTCCCGCCCGGCTGGCCGACCTCACGCCGACGATACTAAAAGCGCTCGGCGTGGCTCCCGTCGGCGACATGGACGGCGTGCCGCTCGAGTCGCTCGACCCCCAAAAGCGCCCTCTCGTGCGCATCGTGACCGACGACCGGCAGGTTCGAGAGCTCGAGTTCGCCGCTTACCGCCAACGCCTGGCGGCGCAGGCGGTGCGCCAGTCCAAGCGCTACGGCAGCGGCGGATTCGAGGGCGTCATCCGGCCGGCGGTGGCGGCCGGGGAGACCTGGGTCGGGCGCCCGCTGGCCGAGCTCGAGCCCGAACCGGTGGGGCAGGCGCGCGTGAGTGTGCACAATCAGGGGCTGTACGTCGCGCGCCCTGCCCCCGACTTCGTCCCGGCCTATCTGCGGGCGACCATCGACGACCTGGCGGGTCTGCCCCTCCCCGGCCGGGTGCTGATCGCGCTCGATGGCCAGCTCGTCACCGCCGCGGAGCCGTTCGCAAGCCCCGGCCTCGAGAACCAGTTCGCGACGCTGCTGCCCCCCGCGCGGGTCGAGTCCGGATTCTCTCAACTGCGGTTTTACTGGCAGCCGCGGGCGGAACCAAAGCGGCTGATCGCGCTCGACGAACCCTGCCCGGCGCCTCGACTGGCGGGCCACGGCGATCACACCGGCTTGCACGCGGGTTGTGACGGTGCCGAGATTCCGGTGGCGTCCGATACCTACCACGGCCAGGTCGTCGCCAGGCGCCGCGCCGACGGCCTGGTCGCGGTCAGCGGCTGGTCGGGCAACACCCTGACCGGGCACGTTCCCGCGGAGATTCTGTTGTTCATCGACGACGTGATGGTCGCTCGCACCGTACCCGAGTTGGAGCGTCCCGACCTGATCGCGCGCTACCAGCAGCCGGCCCTAGGCAAAGCCGGATTTCAGGCGCTGCTGTCCGGCCATGACGACGCGCTTTCACGACTAGCCCTGCGGGCCGTCGCGCGCGGCCCGGACGGCGCCTCGGAACTCAACTACCCGCCGCCGGGATCAGAACGATGGCCGTTCGCGCCGCCGTCAGGGCCGCCTTCGAACCCGATCCCGGTCAGCATCGCCGCCGTCGCCCACGCGAGACTGGCCGACGGCACGCTGGCGCGGGCGCCAACCGGCGATGGCTACGACCTCGGCGAGACCCTGGACCTGACCTCGGACGCGGTCGATCCGCTGCTGATCGGCGAATGGTACGGGCCCTCGGGCGGCATCCGCTGGGCTGGCGCGCGGATGGCGCTGGCGTTCGCGCTCGCGCCCGACGGACCCGAGCTCGAACTGGAACTCAGAGTCTGGCCGTTCCTGGCCGACGGCCAGGTGCC
>JBFJNB010000252.1:0-4844 GCA_041633655.1 Lysobacterales bacterium
CGCGGCGGTGGCCGCGGTCGTGGCGATGGCGGTGATGTTCGCGCTGCTCGCGGGCCTGGTGGTGATGGCTCTCGGCCTGCCGTTGCTGATTCTGGCGGTGGTGGTCTGCGCGCTGCTGGCGCCGGTGCTGCTGCCGCTGCTGGTTCTGTTCGGACTGGTAATGGCGTTCTTCTGCGGGCTGGGGACGCTGTTCGCCTGATAGAATCGCCGCTGGTCAAACCGAGGCGGCTGCGTGTCCGACTATCCGCGTTTTCACCTTGCGTTCCCGGTCACCGATCTGGAGGCGACCCGACGGTTCTACTGCGACGTGCTCGGCTGCACCACCGGGCGCGAGTCGGACCGCTGGATCGATTTCGATTTCTTCGGCCACCAGATCGTCGCGCACCTGGTCGCGGCGCGACCCGACAGCGAGCGCAACAACGTCGACGGCGACGCGGTGCCGGCGTTCCACTTTGGCCCGGTGCTGGACTGGGGCGCGTTCCACGCGCTGGCGGAGCGGCTCAAACGGGCCGAACTCGATTTCCTGATCGGACCGCGGGTGCGCTTTCGCGGCGGTGCCGGCGAGCAGGCGACGATGTTCGTGCGCGACCCCTGCGGCAACGCTCTGGAGTTCAAGGCGTTCCGCAACCCCGCGATGCTGTTCGCCAAGGACCTCGAAGGCGCCTAGCAGTCTGTCGGACTTAGGGGCTCGAGGAGAAAATTTGTGAGAGCGAGTAGCAGTGGACGATCCTTGGAGGCGAATAGCTGTAGCTATTTAACGAGAAGGTATCGTCCGCTGATGCCGCTCTCACGGATTTTGGGCCGATCCGGCCTAAGTCCGACAGACTGCTAGCCCGTCAACTCCCCGCGCCCGGCACCTGGATCGGGCGCTGCGGACGGCTCAGATTCACCGCCGTGAGCGAACCGCCCCAGACGCAGCCCGAGTCGAGCGCGACGATGCCGTCGCCGCAGTAATACCCCAGCGCCGCCCAGTGCCCGCACACGACGGTGGCACCCAGCGGCCGGCGGCCCGGGACCTGGAACCACGGGTAGTATCCGGGCGGCTGGGTGCCGGGTGGCCCCTTGGCATCGAAGTCGATCCGTCCGCCGGTAGTGCAGAACCGGATGCGGGTCAGCACCGCGGCGATCGCGCGCAGCCGCTTAAGCCCGGTGAGCGAATCGTCCCACGGCGGGGTCGGGCCGTGGAAGTCGTCCAGCAGCGCGCCGGGCCCTGGTTCGCTCAAGCCCGCCTCCAGCTCCCCGGCCAGCGCCAGCGCGCGCTCGAGGTCCCAGTCCGGCAGCAGGCCCGCGTGCACCAGCGCGATTCCCAGCCCCGGGTCGTGGATCATCACCGGGCGCCCGCCAAGCCAGGCGATCAACTCGTGAGCGTCGGCGGCCGCCAGGACCTGGTCGAACTCGGCGTTGGCTCGCCCGCGGTGGCGGCTGCCGCGGGCATACGCGAGCAGGTGGAGATCGTGGTTGCCCAGCACGACCCGGGCGTGCCGTCGCAGCGCGTACACGCGGCGCAGCACCTGAAGCGAATGGCCGCCGCGGTTGACCAGGTCGCCGCAGAACCACAGCCGGTCGGCGGCCGGGTCGAAGCGAATCGCATCAAGCAGCCGCTCGAGCGGCCGGTCGCAGCCCTGCACGTCGCCGATGGCATAGTCGGTCACGATCGATCATCCCGCGGTTGAACGATCGGCAGCCTACCCTCAACGCCCGCGCGGCGCGAGATTACGCTACAATCGCGCGCTTGTTTTGAACGAGCCCATTCCCGATGCGTGCATCCCAGTTCCACCTGGCGACGGTCAAGGAAACCCCGGCCGACGCCGAGGTCGTCAGTCACCAGCTCATGCTGCGCACCGGCATGATCCGCAAGCTCACCTCCGGCATCTACACCTGGACCCCGCTGGGGATGCGCGTGCTGCACAAGGTGACCAACATCGTGCGCGAGGAGATGGACCGCGCCGGCTGTCTCGAGATGCTGATGCCGGCGGTGCAGCCGGCCGAGCTTTGGCAGGAGACCGGCCGCTGGGATAAGTACGGGCCGCTGCTTTTGAAGATCAGGGACCGAGCCGAGCGCGATTTCTGCTTCGGCCCGACCCACGAGGAGGTGATCACCGAGTTCGCCCGCGCCGAGCTGAAAAGCTACAAGCAACTGCCGATCGCGTACTACCAGATCCAGACCAAGTTCCGCGACGAGATCCGGCCCCGCTTCGGGGTCATGCGGGCGCGCGAGTTCATCATGAAGGACGCCTACTCGTTCCACCTGGACCAGGAGTCGCTGACCGAGACCTACTGGGTGATGCACCGCGCCTACTCGGCGGTGGTCGAGCGCATCGGGCTGAAGTACCGGGCGGTGCGCGCCGACTCCGGCGAGATCGGCGGCGACCTGTCGCACGAGTTTCAGGTGCTGGCCGACTCCGGCGAGGACGCGATCGCGTTCTGCCCCGACTCGGACTACGCCGCCAACGTGGAAATGGCCGAGGCGCTACCGGTCGGCCCGGAGCGCGCCGCCCCGGACGCCGACCTGGAGCAGGTCGAAACCCCGGATCAGCGCACGATCGACGAGGTCGGCGCGTTTCTCGAGGTACCGGCCAAGCGCTGCCTGAAAACGCTGGTGGTGGAAACCGCCGCCGGCGAGCTTTACGCGCTGGCGCTGCGCGGCGACCACACGCTGAACGAACTCAAGCTCGCCAGGCTGCCCGCATTCTCCGGCGGCTTCCAAATGGCCGACGAGGCGCGCATCCGCGAGGCGTTCGGCTGCGGACCCGGCTTCGTCGGCCCGGTCGGCGCGACGGTGCCCGTGATCGCCGATCGCAGCGCCGAGCGCCTCAGCGATTTCGTGTGCGGGCGCAATCGTGACGGCTGGCACTACCGCGGCGCCAACTGGGAGCGCGATGCCGCATTCGCCGAGCTCGCGGACCTGCGCAACGTCGCCGCCGGCGACTTAAGTCCCGACGGCAAAGGCGAATTGCAGATCGCGCGCGGGATCGAGGTCGGGCACATCTTCGATCTCGGCACCGTCTACTCCGAGAAGATGGGCGCCACGGTGCTCGACGAACAGGGCCGGGCGGTGACGATGAAGATGGGCTGCTACGGGATCGGCGTGACCCGGATGGTGGCCGCCGCGATCGAGCAGAACCACGACGAGCACGGCATCGTCTGGCCGGCCGCGATCGCCCCGTTCCAGGTCGCTTTGCTGCCGATCAACGCGCACAAGTCGCACCGGGTGCGCGAGGCGGTCGAGCGGATCTACGACGAGTTGACCGGGGCCGGGATCGAGGTCCTGCTCGACGATCGGGGGCTCCGCCCCGGTGCGATGTTTGCCGATTGTGAGCTGATCGGCATTCCGCACCGGCTGGTGATCGCGGAAAAAGCGATGGACCAAAACCAGGTCGAATACCGCGCCCGGACCGCCACCGAGAACGAGTTCCTGCCGCTGGATCAGCTCCTGCCCGCGCTCACGCAGCGCCTCGGGACTTGAATCCAAAACGTCACCGGACGCGCCACGGCCGAGGCGGGCTGCGGTTTTGCCGTGGCCACTGAAGTTGCCCAACTGGTGGCCGGGGCCGGGATCGACCGGCTGGACGCCGAGGTGTTGCTGGCCGCGGCGCTGGGCCGCGATCGCGCCTGGCTGATCGCGCACCGCGAACAATCGGTCGAGCCGGAGACCGCGGCCGCATTCGCCGCCGGAGTGCAGCGGCGTCTCGCGGGGGAGCCGCTGGCTTACATCCTCGGATACAAGGAGTTCTTCTCGCTGCGGATCCGGGTCACACCGGATACCCTGATCCCGCGCCCGGAGACCGAGCTGGTGGTGGAACTCGCGCTCCAGCGGCTCCCGCCCGAGGAGCCGCGCGAGGTGCTGGACCTGGCGACCGGCTCCGGCTGCATCGCACTGGCAATCGCGCACGAAAGACCGCTCGTCCAAGTCACCGGCAGCGACGTCTCGGCCGCGGCCGTCGCGGTAGCTCGGGTCAGCGCGCGCGAGTTGAACCTGACGAACGTGCGCTTCGTCCAGGGTTCGTGGTACCGGCCGGTCGCCGGCCGCCGGTTTGACCTGATCACGGCCAATCCACCCTACGTGGATCCGGACGATCCCGCGCTGCGCCAGCCGGAGCTGACCCACGAACCGCAACTGGCGCTGACCGCCGGAACCGATCCGCTGAGCGCGTACCGCCGGATCTTCGAGGGGGCCAGCGCCCATCTGCACGAAGGTGGCGCGCTGATCGTCGAGCACGGCCACGATCAGGACCAGCACCTGACCGGCCTGCTGGCCGAATCCGGGCTCGAGCCGGTGGCGGCGCATCGCGATCTGGCCGGACACCCGCGGGTGCTGGTGGCGCGCCCCCTCTGAGCCGAAACCGCAACGCGGCCGCCCGGGCCGGTGGGGCATCCTGGCGGCCGGGTGGGAACGAGCGGCATTCACACTCGCCCGATGTGGAACGATTCGCGCGCTGCGCTGATCTGACTAAGCAGAGGAGGATGGTGCGAGTGAAACCGGAGCGAAAGCGGAACTAAACCCATGCGCAGGTGGCATAGATGGGCGTTGATCGGGTCGTTGCTGGCCGCCGTCGGCGCCGGTGCGCTGCTGCTGTTCCCTTCCGACCCCGGTGAGCGCGACGGGACCGATATTCTCCCGCCGATCGGCGACCCGGCGCCAGCACCCGCGCCGACCGAGCCATTGGCGATCGGCCCCGTGCCCGAATCGCCCGAAACCTCCGGCGCCATCCCGGCCTCCGAGACCGCAACGCTCACGCCCGAGAATTCGGCCGCTCGGCCGGACATGGTCGGCGACGCGCTGGCGAGCAACGCCTTCATGGCCTGGATGGATGCCTCTTTCGAAGCGGTGCAGAACGCGACCC
>JBFJNB010000253.1:0-4842 GCA_041633655.1 Lysobacterales bacterium
CGAGACTCGCCGACGACCACGGCGATGGCGCCGTTGGACAGCTCGACGACAGTGCCCGCCGGGTACAGACCGATTGCCTGAATGAAGATCTCGACCAGTTCGGGATTGAACCGCGTTCCGCGCAATGAATAGATCTCGCTCGTTGCTTCTCCAACGGGGCGGCCACGAGCATAGACTTTGTTGTTGATCAGCGCGTCGAAGCAGTCGGCTAGTCCCGCGATCTGGGCGAACAGATGTATTTCATCGCCGGAAAGCCCGCCCGGGTAGCCGCTCCCGTTGTAGTACTCGTGGTGCTCGGCCACGATCATCCTGACCTTGGCATCGAGTTCGACCAGGCTTTCGAGAATATCGAGCCCCAACGAAACGTGCTTCTTGGCAACCCGCATTTCTTCCTCGTTCAGGCGTCCGGGCTTGTTCAGGATGGGCTCGGGCACCTTCGCCTTGCCCAGGTCACAATACAATGACCCGACGCAGATGAGTTCGATATCGGAGCGTGGCAATCCCATCTGCCGGCTCAGGGCGCCCGCCCATACCGCGGTGTTGGCACAGTGGATGTAGTTGTAGCTGTCCGGCTCGCCGAGTCGCGACATCCAGATCACCGCATCTGGATTGCGCACCAGGCTGGCCACCACGTCTTTCACCGCGAGCCTGAGCATCGGGGCGTCGATCGGTTGCTCGCTGCGCACGGCGTTGAATGCGTTCAGCAGCGCCTTGCGGACCTTCCGTACCGCTTCGCGCGCTTTTTTCAGCTCGGATTCGGTAGAGGTGCTGTCGGTATACGTGACGGTGTTGACGCGGGTTGCGGCTTTGTCGTCTAGCCGGTCACTGATGCGTTCGGGCAGGGGTTGCTCTTCGGCCACCGCGAAAGTGGCCGGGGAACGTTTTTCGGCGCCGGGTTTGTAGTTGCTTTGCTCGACGTCGATGTAGACGTATTTGCACAGCGACTGCAACTGCTCCAGGGTCTCGCTGCTGTCGATCAGCAAGCCCTGGAAAAGAAACGGGCTTTCCAGCCACGGCCGGTCCAGGCGCGACACGTACATGCCAAGCCTCAGGTCGGACACCCAGACCTTCAGTTCCTCTATTTCCACTCCGAGCGGTCCCCCCGCTTCCGCCGTTACTCGTCAACCTGATGGCGGCCTTCGAGGCCACAATGACTCGTTCAGGCGGCCCAGATTCTAGGGGTTGGGGGCTGGTTTGTCACCCGCGAGTCGTGCCGCAGGTTGCCTCGGGCGGTTCAACCCGCGCCCGCGTCTCGGCGATCACCGACATCGGGTCCTCGCCGCTGGCCAGCGCTTCGTCGAAGCGCGCGCTGGCTTCGGTGCACCGTCCGAGGGCGTCGAGCTGGACCGCATGGGCCGCGATTCGCAGCGGCCGCGCCGGCCCCGCTGGCTCCGCGGCCGCCCGCAGGATGCGCTCCAGCTCGGGCGCGGGAACGGCCCTGCCGAGCCACGCTACGACCCCGAGCAGTCCGGCCTTGCCCAGCAGCGGCCGGACCAGGATGTCGATCAGCTCGAACCAGTCGCACCGTCGTAGGCGTCGCGGTCTCGAAGGTAGGAATCCATCCCGGATCCTGCTTCGGGTGGATCGGCCGCCAACAGCCGCATCAAGTGCGCCGCCGCGGTTCCGGTACGCGGCCGGTGGATTGTTGTGAACCGGGTCGCGTTGGCTGGCCGAGGCCAGGGCGTTCCCGAGGAAAAATCTCCGCGGAGACTCCGGCCGGTGGGGCCCTGGGATGGCGTAAAGAAGCCGTCTTGTTGCGCGGCGCCCAGCGGATTTCCGGTAAGATCGCGGTCTCGTGCCACGAGACCGCAGCGAGGGGGCCCCATTGCAGAGCTTAGTCGACGCCGTCAACGCCTTCGTCTGGAGCCCGGCGCTGATCTATCTGTGCCTGGGCGCCGGTCTGGTCTTCTCGCTGCTGACCCGCTTCGTCCAAGTGCGGCTGTTCGCGGAGATGGTCCGGCTGCTGCGCCGCGGGAAAGCATCCGACCGGGGCATCTCCTCGTTCCAGGCGCTGGCGGTGTCGCTGTCGGGCCGGGTCGGCACCGGCAACATCGCCGGGGTCGCCGCCGCGATCGGCTTCGGCGGGCCCGGCGCGATCTTCTGGATGTGGATCGTGGCCTTCCTGGGCTCCGCGACCGCCTACGTCGAATCGGCCCTGGGCCAGATCTACAAAGAAGAAGAGGAAGGACAGTACCGGGGCGGTCCGGCCTTTTACATCGAAAAGGCCATGGGGCAGAAGTGGTACGCGTGGATTTTCGCGCTCGCCACGATCCTGGCCACCGGCCTGCTGCTGCCCGGGGTTCAGTCCAACGCCATCGGCAACGCCGCCGAGCTGGCCTTCGGCGGAGGGGGGGTGTTCGAAACCTGGGTCGGCGAACTGAGCGCGACCAAGCTCTCCACGGCGGTGATCGTGGTGTGCGTGCTCGGGTTCATCATCTTCGGCGGGGTCAAGCGGATCGCGCACTTCACCCAGGTCGTGGTGCCGTTCATGGCGATCGGCTACATCATCGCCGCGGTTGCGATCGTGGCCCTCAACGTGGGCCAGCTTCCGGATGTGATGGGACTGATCCTCAGGGAGGCGTTCACCTTGGAGGCGGTGACCGGCGGCGCGGTGTTCTGGGGCGTCAAGCGCGGGATCTTCTCCAACGAGGCCGGCCAGGGCAGCGGCCCCCATGCGGCCGCGGCCGCCGAGGTCGAGCACCCGGCCCAGCAGGGCCTGGTGCAGGCGTTTTCGGTCTACGTCGACACCCTGTTTGTATGCACCGCCACCGCGTTCATGATCCTGATCACCGATTCGTACAACGTATACGCGGCCAACGGCGACCTGATCGTGGCCCACCTGCCGGCGGCGATCGACCCCAACACCCCGACCTTCACCCAGCTCGCGGTCGAAACCGCCCTGCCCGGCGTCGGCAAGCCGTTCGTCGCCATCGCGCTGTTCTTCTTCGCGTTCACCACGCTGCTGGCCTATTACTACATCGCCGAGACCAACGTGGCCTACCTCAAGCGGTTTTTTCATCTCCGCCCCGCGCTGACGCTGCTGAAGCTGGTGCTGCTGGGCTCGGTGTTCTACGGGGCGATCCGCACCGCGAGCCTGGCATGGGGCCTGGGAGAGATCGGCGTGGGCCTGATGGCGTGGCTCAACATCATCGCGATCCTGATCCTGTTCTTCATGGGCCGCCCGGCGATGAAGGCGCTCGCCGACTACGAAGCGCAGCGCAAAGCCGGCACCGAGCGCTACACCTTCGACCCGCGGGCGCTCGGCATCCGCGGCGCGGATTTCTGGGAGAACGAACGGCGACAGGTATCTTAGTTGACGATCTGAAAAGCCCGGTCGCGATTGCGGCCAAAGCGGTAGACGGCAAAATCTTGGTCGAATGAGGCGACCCGGCTGATGCCGAGGCGCTCCATCATCGCGAAGCTGGTCCGATCGACGATGGAGAAATCCTGATCGGGGAAGGCCTCGGCAACCGCCCAGGCTGCCTCCAGATCAACCGCCGTGACCTGCTCGATCGACGCGGCACCGCCGCGCAGCCCTTCCCAGAATCGCTCCGCGGCCGGACGGCCGAGGCGGTGCCGGAGCAGAACCCAGGTCTCAACCAGCACGTGATCCGAGGTGACCAGAGGATCCTCGCGTGAGAGCGCCGCGACGGCGCGGTCGTGGCTGGAGTCGCCGCTGTCGGCAGCGGCGTACCAAGCGGACGTATCGACGAACAGACTCACGGGGTGTCCGCGGAAACCGCCTCGCCGACCATCGAATCCTTCTTCCGCGCGACGTCCGAGCCGCCCGAATTCCCGAGCGCGAACACTGCCGACGGGTCGGTCCGACGCGCACCCTCACCCAGGTCCCGCGCCAGCAGGCGACGAACGTACTCGGCGAACGAAATTCCCTGCTGCGAAGCCCGTTCCCGCGCCCTGCGCTGGGTCTCCGGGTCGAGCGTTATCTGACAGCGATATGCCATGATGGTGCCATCATACCATCACTGTCCAACAAGATCACGGTTTGGCCCGGCGGCTGCCCTGACGCGGGGGCGCGCGGCCGGCTCCTGGTTCATCCGGTAGGCGCCGTTGAGCGGAGCGACGTGCGCGCTCCAGACCTGGTCGAAGCGCGCCGCGTCGACCGCCGGCCGCTTGATCATCCGGCGCAGGAAGATGCGCTGGCGCGTGGTCGTCACCGGCTTGGCGGCGAGCGTCAGCGCGTAGCGCGAGAAATCGCGCACCATCACGTCGAAGATCTGGTCGACCAGCGCCTCGTCGATGGCATGAAGCGCCGCGTTCTCGAGGATCAACTGGCCGTACACCACCAGCGTGAACAGTTCGCCCAGATTCAGCAGAAAATCGATGTCTTTTCCCTGCTCTTTCGATGGCCGGGCCAGCGCCAGCATCGCCTTGAACCAGCGAATCTGGCGCCGGAATACCCTAACGTTGGGCAGCTTCACCGCGGCATAGGTCGCCCGATAGTCGTGGAAGCGGATGTCGCGCAAGCCCCGGGTCGGACCCTGGTCGAACAGGAACGCATCATGAGCCGGCTCGTCGCGCCGGCCGACGGGCGGGAAGCGGCCCGGCCTGAAGAAGTAGTTCGCCATGAACTTGATGATCAGCGCCATGTTCACGTGCACGGGGCCCTCGAGCTTGGGCAGCGCGCGGATGTCGCGCGCCGCCATCTCGAAGTACGTGTCCTTCTCGAAGCCCTTGGCGGCGATGACGTCCCACAGGTGGTCGATGACGGCTTCGCCCTGGGTCGTGACCTTCATCTTCACCATCGGGTTGTACAGGAGGTAGCGCCGGTCCTCGGGGGACGCGGCACGCATGTAGTCGGCGGCACTCAGGGCGAACAGCTTC
>JBFJNB010000254.1:0-4835 GCA_041633655.1 Lysobacterales bacterium
ATCGACATCCACTCAACGCCGGTCAGCGCGGTCATGACGCGCGGCTGCAAGACCATCGGCCCGGACGCGCTGGCGATCGAAGCAGCCCAGCTGATGGAGAAATTCAAGATCCACGGCCTGCTGGTGGTGGACGAAGCCGGCCGGCTGGTGGGAGCGCTCAACATCCACGATCTGCTCCAGGCCGGCGTGGTTTGAACTCGGCTCTCCCAGCCGACGACGTCCTGGCCCGAGCGGCGCGGGTGGAGCTGGCGATATTCGACGTCGACGGGGTCATGACCGACGGCCGGCTGTACTACACCCACGACGGCCACGAGCTGAAGGCGTTCCACTCGCAGGACGGGCTCGGCATGAAGCGCCTGATGGCCGCCGGAATCACCATCGCGATCATCACCGGCCGGCGCTCCCCGGTGGTGGCCAACCGGATGGCCGAGCTGGGCGTCGCGCACGTGTTCCAGGGTCGGATCGACAAGCTCGCCGCTTTCGACGAACTCACCGCGAAGGTGCGGATACCGCCGGAGCGGGCCTGCTACGTGGGCGACGACGTGATCGACCTGCCGCTGCTGGAACGAGTCGGGCTGGCGATCACGGTTCCCAACGCGCATCCCGAGGTGGTCCCGCGTGCGCACTGGGTCACCGCGCGAGCCGGTGGCGAGGGCGCGGTGCGCGACGTCTGCGACCTGCTGCTGAAGGCTCGGGCCGGCGATTGAGGCGTTGTGGCAGCGACCCGCAAGCGCTGGACCATCGCGATTTTGCTGCTGGCCGCAGGCGCGAGCTTCTGGGCGGTGCGCTGGCTCGGACGCGACGGGCGTGCGCCGTCGCCGCTGCCGGAGGCGCGTTCCGATTACGCGCTGCACACGTTCGCGCTGGTGGTGATGAACTCGGGCGGGCTGCCGAGTTTTCGACTCGAGGCGCCTTACCTGGAAAAGAGCCCCGAGGACGAATCGCTGACGGTCGAGGAGCCGCGCCTGTGGCTGTTCGAGGAGGGTCGGATGCGCTGGCGGGCGCGCGCGGCGCAGGGATGGATTCGGGGCGACGGCGAGGAGATTCGGCTCACTGGTGCGGTCCAAGTGAACGAGGAGGCCGAGGAGGGCCTGGCGCTCCAGACCACGGAGCTGACGCTCTTTCCCGACTCCCGGCTGGCGTCCTCGAGCGCCCCGGTGGAGCTGCGCCAGCGCGACATGCGGATGCACGGGCTCGGACTGGATGCGGATTTGAACGCCCGCCGTTTCGAGCTACTATCACAGGTCAGAGGACAGTATGATCCGAACTAACTTTCTGTATTTTATAACTTTTATTGCCTCGCTCGCGGCGATCTCACCCGCCGCAGCCAAGTCCTCCGACCGCGATCTGCAGGCCGAGATCAAGGCCGGGCGCTTCATCGAAGATCCCGAGAACGACACCCAGGTGTTCAGCGGTGGTTTCACCCTGCGCCAGGGAACCCTCGCGATCCAAGGTCAGACCGCGACCATCCATCGGGGCGCCGAGGGCGGCTTCGCCCGGATCGTGCTGGAGGGGCAGCCGGCCCAATGGAGCGAGGAGTTGGACGACGGCAGCCCGCTGGACGCGCGCGCCAACGTGATCGACTACGACGTCGATGCCGAGCTGGTGATCCTGCGCGGCGACGTCAGGATCGACAAAAGCGGCGATCAGTTGTCCGGCGAGCTGGTCCGCTACGATCTCAAGACCCAGCGCCTGGACGCCGGCAGCGAGGGCCAGGGCCAGGTCATCATGATCATGAAGCCGCGCGGCCGCAAGGAATAAGTCCGCCCGTGCTGCGTGCCCAATCCATCGTCAAGTCCTACAAGGGACGTCGGGTCGTCGACGACTGCTCGCTCGAGGTCGATCAGGGCGAGACCGTCGGCCTGCTCGGCCCCAACGGAGCGGGCAAGACCACCTGCTTCTACATGATCGTGGGCCTGGTCCCGTGCGACGCGGGCCGGATATTCCTGGACGATCAGGACATCACCCGGCTGCCGATGCACCGCCGCGCCGGCCGCGGCATCGGCTACCTGCCCCAGGAGCCATCGGTGTTCCGGCGGCTGTCGGTCAGGGACAACATCCTCGCGGTGCTGGAGCTGCGGGGCGACCTCGATCGGGCCGGCCGGCTGGCCGAGCTCGAGGCACTGATGGACGAGCTGCAGATCGGGCACTTGAGCGACCAGGCCGGCATCAGCCTGTCCGGCGGCGAGCGCAGGCGGGTCGAAATCGCCCGCGCGCTGGCCGCCGCGCCCCGCTACGTGCTGCTGGACGAACCCTTTGCCGGGGTCGATCCGATCTCGGTGGACGAGATCCAGCGGATCGTCAAGCAGCTCAAGGCCCGCAACATCGGGGTCCTGGTCACCGACCACAACGTGCGGGAGACACTGGAGATCTGCGACCGGGCCTACATCCTGTCCGAAGGCAAGGTGCTGGCGGCCGGCGAGCCGGCCGCGATCCTGGCCGACGACCGGGTGCGGCAGGTCTACCTCGGGCACGACTTCAAAATGTAAGTCTCCGTCCCGGCGTGGGAACGGCCCAAGACGGACCGCTTCTCCCCCTGCGGGGAAGCCGCAATCCGCCTTGGGCCTGGCGCGTCAGGTGCCGTGCCGGTTGAGGGAGGCGTCTTCGATCCGGCGGAGGCGGTGCATTGCAGGCCACTTTTTTCACGGGCAACGTAAGATGGCCCCGCAGCTTGATTTTTCGCCGCGGACAATTGTCAACTGCGGTTACTGCTTAGCCAGCAGGCTAGGCAACGGCGCTGGGGGAACATAGAATGAAAGTGCAGGAAAGGACCGGGCACAGCTACAAGAGTCCGTGAAACCAGTACTCCAACTTCGCCTCGGGCAGCAGCTCAGCATGACGCCGCAGCTTCAGCAGGCGATCAAGCTGCTCCAGCTTTCATCCCAGGAACTCGAAGCCGAGCTGCTCGAGGCACTGGAGGCCAACCCCTTGCTGGAACGCGAGGACCTGTTCGCGTTCGAAAACGCCGACGACGAGACCGGTGCCGAGGCCTCGGGCGGTCCCGATGAAGAAGGCCTGGAGCGGCTGCCGCTGGAAGAGGACGGCTGGGACCGCTACTACCTGAACATGCCGGAGACCGGCGCGCGCCGCCCGCGCGATTCGGACCCCTATTCGCGCCCGCTGGAAATCGAGGATCGTGCCTACGAGGACCTGAGCGAGCACCTGCTGTGGCAACTCAACTTGAGCCGCTCGTCCCCCCGCGATGAGGCCATCGGGGTAGCGATCGTCGACGCGATCAACGACGACGGCTACCTGACGGAAACCCTGGAAGAGATCCGGGAGAGCCTCTTGCCCGAGCGCGAGGTCGACCTGGAAGAGGTGCGCGCGGTACTCCACCGGATTCAGCATTTCGATCCGATCGGGGTCGGCGCGGGCAGCGTGCGTGAATGCCTGCAGATCCAGCTCGCCACGCTGGACCCGGAAACCACCCCGGCGCACGCGCTGGCGACCCGAATCGTCGCCAACCATTTGGAGCTGCTCGCGCGCCAGGATGTGCCGGCTTTGCGCCGGATGCTGGACGTCTCCCAAGAGGAACTGAAGTCCGCGATCGATCTGGTCCGCTCGCTGGAGCCGCGCCCGGGCAGCAATTTTTCCGCCGACAACATCGAATACGTGCGCCCGGACGTTTTGGTCGACCGCCGCAGCGGCCGCTGGGAGGCGGTTTTGTACGACGAATTCGCGCCGCGTCTGCGCCTGAACGACTACTACATGAATCTGATAACCCGGGCCAGCAAGGAGGACGCGCGCTATCTGCGCGGCCAGCTTCAGGAGGCCCGCTGGCTGATCAAGAGCCTGGAGACCCGCAACGAGACGCTGCTGAAGGTCGCCAACGCGATCGTCGCCCACCAGCAGGAATTCTTCGAGCACGGACCCGAGGCGATGAAGCCGCTGGTGCTGCGCGAGGTGGCCGATGCAATCGAGATGCACGAATCCACGGTTTCGCGGGTGACCTCGCGCAAGTACATGCTGACGCCGCGCGGGATCTTCGAGCTGAAGTACTTCTTCTCGTCGCATGTGGGCACCGCCGACGGCGGCGAATGCTCGGCTACCGCGATCCAGGCCAAGATCAGGAAGCTGATCGAAGACGAGCCAGCCCGGCGGCCGCTGAGCGACTCCAAGATCGCCCAGCTGCTCAACGCCGAGGGCATCGACGTCGCTCGCCGGACCGTCGCCAAATACCGAGAGGGCATGAACATCCTGGCCTCATCCAAACGTAAGCGGTTGATTTAGAAAGGAGAACTTGAATGCAAATCAGCGTGACCGGTCGAAATCTCGAGGTAACCGAACCATTGCGCGCCTATGTCGTCGGGAAGCTGGAGCGCATCAAGCGCCATTTCGATCACGTCATCGACGTCCACGTGATGCTGGACGTCGACAAGCTGGTGCACCATGCCGAGGCCAGCGTGAAGACCCGCCGCAAGGCCCTCTTCGCAGATGCCAAGGACTATGATATGTATGCGGCGGTCGACAAGCTGGTCGACAAGCTGGATCGCCAGATAATCAAACACAAAGAAAAACTCCAGGACCACCATCACACTCCCCACAAGGTGATGCACCTGGGTTCGTAACGTCTCCCCAACCCCATGCAGATCATCGACGTACTCTCGCCCGAGCGGGTGCGCATCCAGGCCAAGGCGCGCAGTAAGAAGCACCTGCTGGAGCTGGCCAGCGAGGTACTGGCCGGGGACGACGGGCCGACGGAGACGCGGGCGATCTACACCAGTCTGTGCGCGCGCGAGCGCCTCGGCAGCACCGGCCTGGGTCACGGGGTCGCGATCCCGCACGGGCGCATGAGCGACGCCCGCGGGGTCGCCGGTGCGTTCATCCGCTTGGCC
>JBFJNB010000255.1:0-4802 GCA_041633655.1 Lysobacterales bacterium
ATTGCTGGCCCATGGAACGACCATGCGCGGCGCAATGCGCCTGGTCCTGGCGCCTGGTGTTAGCGCTGAGTGTCAATTTATTTACGGGACAGGACACTAGCAATCTCTAGTAGGAGTAATGTCATGAAGCAATTGTCACGGCAACGGGGAATCACGCTGCTGGGGCTGGTGATCGTGCTCACCGTCGTCGGCTTTGCCGCCTTCGTCGGGATGAAGCTGTTTCCGGTCTACCAGGAGTATTTCTCGGTGGTCCAGGGAATGAAGAGCGTGGCCGCGCAGCCCGGAGTCAATCGCCGGCAGCCGCAGGAGATCACGGAAATGCTGATGAAGCGGTTCTACATCAGCTACGTCGAGTCGGTGAAGCGGCAGCACATCAAGGTGATCAAGAAGCAGGGAGTGACCTTGCAGATCCAGTACGAGGTGCGCCGCCCGCTGATCGGCAACCTCGACTTCGTGGCCAAGTTCGACAAGAGCATAGAGCTGACGGGGTAGTCGCCTGATGCCGGTCTCACGGATTTTGGGCCGGCCGGGCCGAAGCCCGACAGGGGTCTGAAGGTGGGTCGGTTCGAGCCCGCGGGTCTGGCGCGTTCGGACCTGCTGCGCCAGGCGCTCACCCACCGCAGCGCCGGCAGCCGCAACAACGAGCGCCTGGAATTCCTGGGCGACAGCATCCTCGACCTGGTCATCGCCGAGGAGCTGTATCGCCGCTTCCCGAACGCCAGCGAAGGCGACCTCAGCCGCCTGCGCGCGCGCCTGGTGCGGCGCGACACGCTGGCCAACATCGCGCGCGAACTTAAACTGGGTGCGCAGCTGGTACTCGGCTCGGGCGAGTTGAAAAGCGGCGGCAAACGCCGGGCATCGATCCTGGCCGATGCGCTGGAGGCGGTGCTGGGGGCGGTGTTCCTGGACCGCGGCTTCGATTCGTGCCGGGGGCTGGTGCGGGAATGGTTTGCGGCACGGTTGGACTCGCTGCCGCCGGCCGAGGAGCTCAAGGATCCCAAGACCCGGTTACAGGAGTTTCTGCAGGCGCGCCAGCGCGCGCTGCCGCGCTATCGCCTGGTCAAGGCCGAGGGGGCCGATCACGCGCGCACCTTCCACGTCCGCTGCGAGATCGACGGGGTAGCCGAGCCCACCGAGGCCAGCGGCTCGAGCCTGCGCCGGGCCGAGCAGGAATGCGCGCGGCTGGCGCTGGACAAGATCCAGGGGCGGACCTGATGGCGGTCGATCCGACAGCGGCACCCGCCGAATCGCGCTGCGGCTACGTCGCCATCGTCGGTCGACCCAACGTCGGCAAATCGACCCTGATGAATCGGTTGCTCGGGTGCAAACTCAGCATCACGGCGCCCAAACCGCAGACCACCCGCCACCAGATCCTCGGCGTCAAGACCGTTCCCGCGGGTCAGTTGATCTTCATCGACACCCCGGGCATCCATCGGCGCACCGCCCGCGCGATCGACCGCTACCTGAACCGCGTTGCGACCGCGGTTTTGAACGACGTCGACCTGATCGCCTGGGTAGTGGAGGCAGGGCGGCTCACCGAAGAGGATCGGGCGCTGGGCCGGCGACTGGCGGCAGCCCGGCCGCCGCTGGTAGCGGCGATCAACAAGATCGATCGTTTTGCCGACAAGCAGGCGCTGCTGCCCCTGGCCGGCGAGCTGGCCGGATTCGATCCGGTCGAGGTGGTGATGATCTCGGCGCGCACCGGCTCGGGCGTGGCCGAGCTGGAACGCCGGATGCTGAAGCTGCTGCCGCTGAACCGGCCCTATTTCGACGCCGACGAGCTGACCGACCGCAGCGAGAAGTTCATTGCCGGCGAGTTCATCCGCGAGCAGCTGACGCGGCGCCTGCACCAGGAACTGCCCTACGCGGCGACGGTAGAAGTCGAGGGATTCAACCGCGACGGCGCGCTGCTGCGAATCGCCGCGGTGATCTGGGTCGAGCGCGAGGGTCAGAAGGGAATCGTGATCGGTGCCAAGGGGCGGAGCCTGAAAGCGATCGGGCAGGCGGCGCGCGCGAGTCTGGAGCGGTTTTTCGATTGCCGGGTTCATCTGGAACTGTGGGTCAAGGTCAAGCAAGGCTGGTCGGACGACGAGCGCGCGCTGGAGAGCTTCGGGTACCGCTGATGAACGAGGCCATCCACCCATGACCCGGGTCGCGCTGACCTCCGGTTTCGTGCTGCATCGGCGGCCGTATCGTGAGACCAGCCTGCTGCTGGAGGTTTACGCGCGGGACCACGGGCGGATCGGGCTGCTGGCGCGGGGTGCGCGCGGGCCGCGCTCGCGCCGCGCCGCACTGCTGCAGCCGTTCGTGCCGCTGCAGCTGGGCTGGGCCGGTCGAGGCGAGCTGCCGGTGCTGGCGCGGATCGAGCCCGACGGACCCCAGCTTCTGTCGCCGCTGGACGACCGGGCGGTGATCGCGCTGTACTTGAACGAGCTTCTGCTGCGGCTCAGCGCGCGTGAAGATCCGCACCCCGCGCTCTACGACGCGTATCGGGCGGCGCTCGAGGAGCTGTCTGGCCAGGCGGCGGCGCCAGACCTGGCGCTGCGGCGGTTCGAGCTGGCGCTGCTCGAGGCGCTCGGCTATGGCCTGGAGCTGAACTTCGATGCGGCAAGCGGGGCGCCGGTCGCCTCCGAGACCGCGTATCGGTACGTATACGAACAGGGACCGGTGCCGCAGGGGCCGGGAATCGGCGGCACACCGGTGTCCGGCGCGACGCTGCTGGCGCTGGCCTCGGGAGTGCTCAAGACCGCGGCCCAGCGGCGCGAGGCACGCGCGCTGCTGGGCGGCGCGATCGAACACTATCTTGGCGGACGCCCGCTCCGGACTCGGGAGCTGCTCCGGGACCTGAGACGCGTCCGCGGCGGCCGGTTTCCCGGAGAGAGGCGATTATGAGCGACACGAATGCGGCCAACCGCGGCGCGGGGCAGGGGTCATCGATCGAGCGGCCGATCCTGCTCGGGGTCAACATCGACCACGTCGCGACCCTGAGGCAGGCGCGCGGCACCCGTTATCCCGACCCGCTGCAGGCGGCGTTCGCAGCCGAGGAGGCCGGTGCCGACGCGATCACGATTCACCTGCGCGAGGACCGCCGCCACATCCAGGATCGCGACCTGAGGATGCTGATGGGCACGATTCAGACCCGGGTCAACCTGGAGTGCGCGGTCACCGAGGAGATGCTCGACATCGCCTGCGAGTTGCGGCCGGCGGACGTGTGCCTGGTGCCGGAACGCCGCGAGGAGGTCACCACCGAGGGCGGCCTGGACGTGGTCGCCAATCGGGACGCGGTGGCCCGCGCGTGCGAGCGGCTTGCCGATTGCGGCATCCGCGTGTCCCTGTTCATCGATCCCGAGTCGACCCAACTCGAGGCGGCCCGGGAGATCGGCGCGCCAGTAGTGGAACTGCACACCGGGGCTTACGCTGACGCCGGTTGCATCGCCGAGGTCGAGCGCGAGTTCGCTCGGATCGTGCACGCGGCGTTGTGCGGGCAGGAGCTGGGCCTGCACGTCAACGCGGGTCACGGGCTGAACTATCACAACGTCGAGGCGATTGCGGCGATTGCGCCGATTCGCGAGCTCAACATTGGCCATGCGATCGTGGCCCGCGCGGTGTTCGTCGGTCTCAACAGCGCGGTCAAGGAAATGAAGCGGCTGATGCGCGGCGCACGTGAGCTCCAGCGCCGATACCCTCAGGCGCCCGATCGGCGCTTGACGTAATCGTTCAACTCCGCGATGGCCGTACGCAGATGCTTGAGTGCCTGATCGATCTCGTCGCGCTGACGCCGGGTCAGGGCCAGCTCCAGTTCGGCGGCGGTCTGCTGCAGGACGCGCGCGCCGGTGTAACCGGCCGAGCCGCGGGTCTTGTGCGCCATCTCTCGCGCCGCGGCGTAGTCACCCGCCTCGATCGCGGTCTCGATCCGGGGTAGGAATTGCGCCGTTTCCTCGACCAACATCGCCGTCAGGCGCTCCACCAGGTCGCGGCTGCCCCCGGCGGCGGCCAGCGCCGCATCGTGGTCGATCGGTGCGCGGGCGGTCCCGCTGCGGTCCCGGGCCGGGCGTCGGCCGGGGGTCTGCTCGATGGTCTCCAGCAGCCGCGCGCGACTGATGGGCTTCAGCAGCACCGCGTCGAAGCCCTCTTGCATCAGGTCGGTCTGCTGCTGCAGTTGCAGGTCGGCGGTCAACGCGATCAGGGTAGTCGCGCCCTGCTCGAAGCCGGGCAGTGCGCGGATCTCGCGGGCGGCGGCGACGCCGTCCATCCCGGGCATTCGAATGTCCATCAGAATCAGGTCGAAGGCGCCGGCGCGACAGCATTCGACCGCCGCGCGGCCGTCGGCGGCCTCGGCGATCAGGAAGCGTTCACGCTCCAGCACGCCCTTGATGAATTCGCGGTTGATCTGATTGTCGTCCGCAACCAGGACGCGCATCTTCAGTGCCCAGCTTCGCGATGGCTGGGCTGACTCTAGCACTTCTGCTGAGCGCGACCAACGCGCCGGCCGCGGGCACCGAGCTGATCGGAACGGTCGAGTCGGTGAGGATGGAGGGTATCGTCGCCGCGGACATTTCGTGGACGGTGCGCCCGGGCCCCCACGACTCCGAGCTGACGCTCGCGGTCGGCCGGATCGAGGTCGAGGGCCTGCCGGCGCCGATCGAACGGTTGCGGTTGCGCTGCCCGCAATGGCGCTTCGGTGAGGTTCGCCAATCCTGCGCCGCGGCCGAGTTGAACGGGCACATCGGCGACCATGCGGTTGCCGCGCAGGTGGCGTGGGATTCGGGACCCGCGGACCAGCGCCTGAGCCTGGCCGCCGA
>JBFJNB010000256.1:0-4801 GCA_041633655.1 Lysobacterales bacterium
GCTGGCCATCGCCGTGGCGATCGCCGCCGCGATCCTCTGGTTGCCCCAGCCCGACCCGGAACCGGTCGCGGTCGGGACCGGCGGTCGCATGCAGACGCTTCCTGGTGCCACCGACACCGACCCGAGCCCGGGCGCGCACGAACTCGCAAGCGCTGCTCCGGTATCGGGATCGGCACCGGCCGCGACGCCGGCGGCCCCGGCTGGCGGGGACGCCGCGGTGCCACCAGCTCCGACGAAACCCGAATACGAACTGGCAGCCGGGGTCTCGATGCCCGCATGGAAGGACGCCCTCGCCGAGCGGGTCCGCGAGGCCTCGCCGACAGATTTCGAGCGCAATCGGGAGCGCGCGAACTCGGGCGACGCGGACGCGGCCTACTGGCTGCACCTGTTCTACCTGTCGTGCGAAAACGCTCCGCGCAGCAATTGGCAGCTCGACAACCGCCTGTCCGGTTTCGAGCGGTACCTCGAGCGGATGGAGGCCTCGGGCAGCGACCTGGATCCCGGGCGCCACGCCAATCGGATGAGCGACCTCGAAGTCAGTTTCCTGCGGTGCTCGTTTCTCGGTCCCGATTTCGACGCCGGCCGGGCGGCGCTGGACTGGCTCGGGATCGCCGCCGATCTCGGCCACATGGGTGCGCAGCGGATGTACCACTTCCAGGCGCGGCAACTGCTCACCGGGTTCTGGTACGCACGCATATTCGAACAGCCCGACCTGATCCCCGAATTCAAGGCTCGCTCCGATCGATACGCCAAGGCGCTGCTGAAGACCGGCCACCCCCAGGCCTACGTCCTGATGGCGCGGATGCTGACCATCGGCGATGTCTACGAGCAGGACCACGCCAAGGCCCATGCGTACGCTCGCGCCGCCGAGCTGATCGGGATGGACGGCGTGCGCGCGGATGCCCGCCGCATGCAGGAGTGGATCGCCGGCCACCTCGACCCGGCGCTGATCCCGGATGCCGAGAAGATGGCGCTGAGGATACTGCGTGATCGCTGACCGATGCGGCTTCATCGTGAACTCACCTTGCACGGCGAAGTCATACCGGTACCATTCGCCGACATCTCCGATGGCAGCTCGCGATCCCCTCGTGTCCAAGTTCGCCCGCCAATCACTGATCGTGCCGCTGCTGGGCGCGCTCGCGGCCGGCTGCAGCCCGCCTTCGGTGCGCGTCAGCGGCACCCCGACCGCGGCAGTGGCGTCCGTGGACTTCTCCGGTTCCTGGGAGATCGACTACCAGCTCAGCGACCGGGTCGAGGACAACGCGAACTTCCTGTACCTGGAAGCTCTGGCGGAAGCTCGCCGGGCCACCGACGGCAGGATCGAACCACGGCCGCTGCGGTTGCCAGCCTGGGAGCTGGTGCAACTGGCCGATTCGATCTCGCGCACCCAGGTGCTGGAGATTACCCAGGACGCGGCCTCGATCGAGGTGGACCGCGGCGAGGAGTTCGCGCTGACCTGCACCTTCGGGCCGGAGGGACCCTATGTCGCCCATGATCCGCTCGGCAGCGAGGTCTGCGGTTGGGACGGCCACCAACTGGTGTTCGCGTTCCAGATGCCCGACCAGCTCTGGGTGGTCCACCGGCTGACCGTGGCGACCGAGGAGGACAAGCTCAACGTGGCCACCACGGTGCGCCGGCGCGGCACCAACCAGGCATTCACGCTCAATCGCGTCTACCGGAGGTTCGAGCCGCTGCCCGACGAATACGAGTGCCGCACCACGGTGGCCGGCACCAAATCGTGCCGCCCGATCGGCCCTGAATCCGCCCCGCGCTCCCGGCCATGAGAGCGCTGGCGCCGCTGCTGATCGCGGGGTGGCTGACCGCGCCGGCCGGGGCGACGCCATCGGCCGACTGGAACCCGGCCGCGGCGCAACTGCCGGAGGCGGCGCTGCTGTCGGTCGGCGTGCTCGCGATGGACGCGCCGGACGGCGACGCGCCGCGCGCGGCCGAGTCGCTCCACGTTTCCTTTACCCTGCGCCAGGTGCTCGAGGAGACCGAGCGCTGGGGTCCGGTGCGGATGATGGCGGGCCCGGATCACCCGGTGGAGCTTCTGATCACCGGCACCGTGGTGGCCTCGGACGGCGAGCGGCTGATACTGCACCTGGTCGCTGCCGATGCGACCGGCGAGCGCTGGATCGACCGGGAGTACCGGGCCACCGCGGGGCTCGAGGATTACCTCGAGCCGGGACGATCCGAGCCGTTCGAGGCGCTCTATGCCGAGATCGCCGCCGATCTCGAGCGCCATCGCGCAAGCTTGAGCCTGCAACGCCTGGAACACATCATCGAGGTTTCACGGTTGAGGTACGCCGCGGCGCTGGCGCCGGACGCCTTCGGCGGCCATCTCGAACGCGGCCCGGACGACCGGTTCCGGATCCGGCGATTGCCCGCGGCGGACGACCCGATCCTGGCCCGGATCGAGCGCGTGCGCGCGGCCGAGCACCTGTTCGTCGACACCGTGGACCTGCAGTTCCTGCGCGCGTTCGAGGAGGTCGCCCCGACCTACACTGCCTGGCGCAAGGCCAATGTCGAGACCCGCACGCTGCTGGACGAATACCGTGAAAACGCGCGCGCGCGTAAGGGCCGCCAAACGGCGCGGCAGCGCTACTACCAGATGCGCGAACTAAAGCTCCACCAGCAGTCGCTGCGCGAGGCGCTGGCCGCGTTCGCGTTCGAGGTCGGTCCGACCACGCTGGAACTGAATGGAGAGCTGGTGCAACTGTCGGGCACGCTAGCGGCGCAGCTCGGCCAGTGGCGCGAGCTGCTCGGGGGCATCCACGCGGCCGAGGTCGGGCTGCCGCCCTAGGAGCCTGGGCCGTAGGAAATCGTGAAAGCGAAAAGTCGCTATCGCCATAGATCTCGTCTATCGCGCGAGGAGAATAGCCCAGCTATTTGACGAGGGGGATAGTCGATAGCTATGGATGAGAGCGGCTTTGCAGCCATGATCTTCCTGCGGCCCATATTCCTTACTAGGGATAGCCGGTAAGGTCGCGGATTTCCCGGTACAGGCGCTTCAGGCGCGGATACAGGCGGCGGTAGACGCGGCGGTAGAGCCGCCGGTAAAGCGCGGCGTTTTCCGGATCCGGCTCGAAGCGCCGCTCCACCCGGCACATGGCCGCGACCGCGGCGCGGTAGTCCGGATGGAGTCCGGCGGCCACCGCGGCGTTGATCGCGGCCCCGAGCGCCGATGCCTCCCCGGTGACCGGGCGCTCGGCCGGCCGGCCGAGGACATCGGCGGCGAGCTTGACGACCCGGTCGGAGGCAGCCCCGCCGCCGACGACGCGCAGCACCGAGACCGCTCCCGATTTGCGCGCAATCCGTTCGAGCCCGTCGCGCAGCGCGTAGCACAGCCCTTCCAGCAGCGCCCGATACAGGTGCGCCCGGCCGTGGGCCGCGCCGAAGCCGATCACCGCGCCCTTGGCCTCGACCCCGGGGTGGCGCAGCGCCCCGCCCCAGTAGGGCTGCAGCACCAGACCCAGCGCGCCCGGCTCGGTGGCATCGAGCAGTTCGTCGAGCACCTGTGCGGGATGGCGTCCCTCGGCCCGCGCCCGCGCCACATCCGCCGCGCCCAATTCGCGCTGGAACCACTCGACCATCCAGAACCCGCGCACCACGGTGACCTCGGGCGCGTGCCACCCCGGCAGCGCGGCCGGAAAAGCCGGCAGCAGCGGAATCGGTTCGAAGTATTTTTCGGAGTTGACCACCACCGAGGCCTGGGTGCCGAGGCTGAGGCACGCCTGGTCCGGCTCCAGGCAGCCGGCGCCGAGCGCCTCGCAGGCCTTGTCGCCGGCCGAGGCGACGATCGGGGTGCCGGGCACCAGTCCGGTTTCGCGCGCGGCCCCGGCGCTCAGCCCGCCGAGCATGCCGCCGGCCGGCACCAGCTCCGGCAGCATCTCCGGCTCGACCCGGACCGCGGACCACTTCCAGTTCCAGCGCCGGGCCCAGCGCTGGCGGCGGTGATCGAACGGCAGGTAGCCGACCTGGTGCGCGGCCGAATCGAGAAACGCCCCGGTCAGGCGGTGGTTGAGATAGCCGGACAAAAGCAGCGCCTTGTGGATCCCGGCCCAGATCTCGGGCTGGTGGCGGGCGATCCAGTTCAGCTCGCACTGGCGGCGCAGGTGCTCGACCGTGCCCGCGTGCCCGGCGGCGAGGAACGCCAGCCGCCACCACCACGGCAGCGGCGCGAGCGCGCCCTCCAGCACCCGCTGATCGGGCCACAGGATCGCCGGGCGCAGCGGCCTGCCGTCGGGCCCGACGCAGACCAGCGTGCCGCGCTGCGCGGTCAGTGCCAGCGCCGCGATCCTCGCCGGGTCGATTCCGCGCTGATCGACCAGAGCGCGGGTGGCGCGGCACAGCGCTTCCCAGAAACGGATCGGGTCCTGCTCGGCCCAGCCGGGCCGGGGCGCCTGCGGCTCGGCCAGCGGCACTCGGGCCAGCGCGATGAGGCCGCCGCCCGGATCGAACGCGGCCGCGCGCAGGCTCTGGGTGCCGGCGTCGATCGCCAATAGCAGATCCTTTTCCCGCATGAGACCGAGTTTCCGCGCGGCCGGCGAGTTTCGCAAATCCGCGCGCGATGCGGCTACAATCGACGCGACCCAGCCGGAGTTCCCGACCCTGAGCGAAACCCAAGCGACCATTACGGCGCCCGCGCCCCGGCGGGCACTGGTCGACGTGCGCCGCGGCGAGGCGCCGCTGGCGGCGCTGTCGTTTTGCTATTTCTTCTTCGTGCTGGCGGCGTATTACACGATCCGGCCGCTGCGCGACGCGCTGGCCGTGGGCGGCGGGGTCGACACGATGCAGTACC
>JBFJNB010000257.1:0-4784 GCA_041633655.1 Lysobacterales bacterium
GGAGGGAATGGGGCATGCGAGGGTGGTTTCTGCCGGCGCTGGCCGCGATCCTGCTGGCCGGTGGCTGCGCGACCTTGAGCGAGGGCGAGTGCCTGACCGCGGACTGGTACGACATCGGCTTCGAGGACGCCAACCGCGGCCACGATCCGGGCCGCCTGTCCGCGCACCGCGACGCGTGCGGGAAACACGGGGTCGCGCCCGAGCGCGAGGCCTACGCGGCCGGCCACCGCGACGGGCTCAGGACCTTCTGCACTCCGCGCCGCGGTTACGAGTTTGCCCGCGATGGCAACTACTACGGCCAGACCTGCCCGGCCGAACTCGAGCGAGCGTTTCTCGACGGTTACCAGCTCGGCAGCGACGTCAACCGCTCGGAGCAGGAGCTGAATTCTCTGGCCAGCGAAATCGAAGAACTGGAAGAGGACCTGGCCGACGAGCCCGACGAGGAAAAGCGCAAGCGGCTGCGCCGCAAGATCGAAGAACTCGACGACCGTCGGGCCTACCTGCGCCGCCACATCGACCGGCTCGAGTGGGACGCTCGCCGGCTGTAGCGGTCGGGCCGCCGTGAGAAAGGTCCGCATCTCCGCGGCCATCAGCTTGGACGGCTACATCGCCGGCCCCAATGGCGAGATCGACTGGATCGTGATGGACCCAGACATCGACTTCGGCGCGCTGATGGGCCGGTTCGATACCGTGCTGCTCGGGCGCAAGACCTACGAAGCGACCCGGGAGCAGGGCGGGGGTGGGATGCCGGGCATGCAGGCGGTGGTGATTTCGCGCAGCCTGCGGGCGGAGGACTGCGAGGGCGTGACCGTATCCACCGACCCGGCGGTAACCGTCACCGAGCTGCGCCGGGAACCGGGCAAGGATATCTGGCTGTTCGGCGGCGGCGAGCTGTTTCGCAGCATGCTGGCCGGGCGCCTGGTCGATACCGTCGAGTTTGCGGTGATCCCGGTGCTGCTGGGGGGCGGATTGCCGCTGCTTCCGCCGCCGGCCGGCCGCATCGGACTCGCGCTGGTGCGGCACCGCCTCTACCCGAAAACCGGCACCGTGCGGCTGGAATACCGCCCCGCGTGATTCATTCGCGCAGCGGGAGTCAGGGGCGCAGCGCCCGGCACGCGAGCCCGAACAGCGCTGCGGCGAGCAGCGCCAGTGGAACCAGAGTCACGAGGGGCGCCGGCGCTGGCTGGGACAGCAGCGCGGCGCGCAGCGCGTCCACGGTCAGGGTCAGCGGGTTCACCGCGGCGATCGCTGCCAGCCAGTCCGGCATCTGTCGGGAAGGGACCAGCGCGGTGCTGGTGAACAAAAGCGGCATGTTGACCAGGTGCACAAATACCGCCATCGCCTCGGCGGTGCGGGCCCGGAGCGCGATCAGGCTGGACAGGGAACCCAAAGCGATCGCGAACAGCGCCAACGCCAGCACCGCGGTTACGCTCGCCGAAGCCTGGGGGTCGAGGCGGGCGCCGATGGCCACCCCCAGCAGCAATACGATGATGGCCTGAAGCAGCAGGCGCAGCGTGTCGCCGGCGATCTTGCCGCCGAGGATTAGTGGTGAGGCGGCCCGGGTAGCGAGCATCCGCTGCCAGAACTTCGTCTGCAGATCCCGGATCAGGCCGACCCCGGCCTGGGACGAGCCGAACAAGACCGTCATCGCACAGATCCCCGGGAGCACGAAGCTGGCATAGGACAGGTTCGCGCCGAGGTCCAGCGGGAAGCGCTGGAACAGAAACCCGAACAACAGCATCCACAACAGCGGCTGCACCAGCGAAAAGCTCAGCACCACCGGGCGGCGCAGGGCCTTGGCCCAGGTTCGCCGGACCACCGCCCAAAGAATGTCCATCCAGCGCGTCACCGGTCCTGCCCGGTGAGGCGGAAATAGGCACCGGCAAGGTCGACGCGCCCAAAACGGATCGCGCTGACTTCGTGCCCGGCGCCGGCGAGCACCGCGACGATCTGATCCTGGACCCGCGCGCCAGCTTCGGTATCGAGCGCGACCTCGTCGCCGCCCAAGCGAACCCCGCGCACGCCGTCGATGGCGGCCAGGCGCTTGGTCAGGCGGGTGTCCGCCGCCGCCGGCGCGCCCAGCCGCACGACCATCTGTGGTGCCGCATGGCGCCTGACCAAATCGACTGGCGCTCCGTCGGCAACAACCCGGCCCTGCTCGAGCACGACGACCCGCGCGCACTGGCGTTCGACCTCGGCCAGGTCGTGGGTCGCCACGACCGCCGTTCCACCGGCGCCGGTACGCTCGGCGATCAGCTCCCAGATTAGCGCGCGACCCTGGGGGTCGAGGTCCGCGGTCGGCTCATCCAGCAGCAGCAACTCGGGCTCGGCCAGCCACGCCAGCGCCAGGTGCAGACGCCGGCGCAGGCCGCCGGAGTAGGCCGCGACCGGTCGACCGGCGTGCGCGTCGAGCCCGAAGCGCTCGGTCAGCGCGGCGATCGTGCTGATGCGCCGTGCGCGCTCGATCCGCTCCAGCGCGGCGAACAGGGCCAGGGTCTCGGCGCCGCTCATCTCCGGGTCCAACGCCGGGTCCTGGGCGGCGTAGCCGACCATCCACCGAGGGGGTGTCTGGACCGCGCCGCGAGTAGGCTCGAGTGCGCCGGCAAGAACCCGGAGCAGGGTGCTCTTGCCGGAACCGTTGGCGCCGATCAGCGCGGCGGCCTGGCCGGGCTCCAGAGTGAGGTCCACGCCATCCAGTGCGGTCACGCCGCCCGGATATTCCACCGCGATGGCCGTAACCGTGACTGGAGTGGGCATCTAGGAGCCTGGGCCGTAGGAAATCGTCAAAGCAAAAAGCCGATCGCAGCGTAGACATCGTCTATCGCGCAAGGACAATAGCCCGGCTATTTGACGAGGGGGATAGGCTAAGCTCGAAGAGGAGAGCGGGTTTGCAGCCATGATCTTCCTGCGGCCCAGGCTCCCACTACCGGTGCACGATCGTGCCCACGTGCTCGCCGTCGAGGGCGGCGGCCAGGCGTTCCGGCTCGTGGCCGTTGACGATCTGGAACTGGGTCAGCAGCCGGGCGTTGGCCAGCAGGTCCAGCAGCACCCGGTCGAAGGGCAGGCTTTCGAGTTTGCGCTGCTTGAGTTCGCGGCCGCCGATGTCGCGGATCATCACGGCCGAGGGATGCTTGCGCGGATCGCGGTCGTACAACCCGTCGACGTCCTTGACCAGGATCAGGCTTTTGCAGCCGAAGCACTCGGCCAGCAGGAAGCTGCCGGCGTCGGTGCGGTGCGGCGGGATCCGGCCGATCGCCGGCGGGTGCTCCCACAGCGAGTACGGCGGCACCCCGTTGAAGATCACCCCGGGCGCGGCGCGCATGAACAGCGGCAGCAGGTGGCCGAAAATCTCCGGGGGAATCGCGACCACCCCGTGCGGGGCCAGCAGGGTGCCCAGGATGTGCGCGGTGCCCAGCGCGTCCGCCGCGGCCATCTGCGCCAGCACCCCGGTCGGCAGCCCCAGGTCCAGGCCGACCGAGAACATATGGCGGCTGCGCACCCCGCCGCCGGTGCCGATGATCAGCTTCTTGGTCTGCAAGACCTCGGCCAGGGTTTCGACCAGCGGGTAGACCACGCCGCGGCCCGCGTCGAGGATCGAGCGGCCGCCGATCTTGACCACGTGCGCGTGCGGCAGCATCCGCACGACCGGGGTCTCGGTCGAGCGCATCACGTCTTTGTCGAGCAGGCTCTCGCGCATCAACAGGGAATCGACGTGGTGGCGCCGGTCCCGGCCGTCGGCGGCGCTCATGCCGGAGCCCCGTCGGCTGAGATGATGGTCCCGACGTGCTCTCCCGCGAGCGCGGCGGTCAGGGTGCCCGGCTCGAGGCCGTTGATGACCTGGATCGAGCGGCAGTGCCGGGCGTGGGGCATCAGCTCCAGCACGGCGCGTTCGACCACCACGTCGGGCAGGTCCAGCTCGGCCAGCTCGGCGATCGAGATCCGCGGGATGAACTCGGCCTCGGGGTCCTTCTTGGGATCGGCGGTATACAGGCCCTTTTCGTCCTTGACGTAGATCATCGAACGCGCCCCGAACACCTCGGCGATCAGGTACGCGCCGGTATCGGTGCGGTGTGGCGGGATCCGGCCCACCGCCGGGTTCTGCTGCCAGAACGTGTACGGCGGCATCCCGAAGAACACCACCGCGCCGCGCTCGGCCAGGTACAGCGGCAACTGCGCGAACTGCACCGGCTCGATGAACGGAATCCCGTGCTTGGCCAGCAGGTAGTGGATCATGCGCGCGTTTTGCATGCTGACGAAGGTGCCGAGCACGCTCAAGACCCCGGTCGGCAGACCCAGATCGAGGCCGACCGAGTAGGCGTGCCGGGCGCGGGTGCCGGCACCGGTGCCGATGATCATCTCGTGGGTACCGAGATTGGCGGCGATCTCCTCCATCAGCGGAAACACCGCGGCGCGGCCGCGGTCGATGAAGCTCTGGCCGCCGATCTTGATCACGTTGGCCTGGGGCAGGATCGTAACCGCCGGCGGCTGGCCGGTCTCCTCGAGCACCTCGTCGTCGGTCAGCGAGCCGTCGACCAGCGCGCGGCCCAATGCGCTCAGCAGTTCCTCGGTCATACGGGCGGTCCTTCACCGCGGCGGCCGATCGGACCGCCGGTGATCGTGTTCGGCAACAAGGTTACACCCCCAGGCTCGTCGTCCAGCGGGATTCTCACCCATCGACCCGACAATCTCAAACCCAACATGCGCCCTCCAGTCGGTAGGATTCGACCGAATCCGAGGCTTGATCCAGCGCTCCGAACGCGCGGGTGGCGAGCGCCTCGAGTTCA
>JBFJNB010000258.1:0-4774 GCA_041633655.1 Lysobacterales bacterium
ATCGAATTGGCAGGGTTCGGTCTGGCCGATCTGATCGGCGATCCGCGCAAGCTCGGCGGCGCCCAGGCGATGGACAACACCACCGTGGTCTACGCCGATCCGGTGATCGAGGCGCAGATCGAACGGGTGAGCGCCGATCCCGCGGCGCGCAACCGGTTGTTCGACCACTACACTCCGCGGGGGACGTTGAACCAGACTCGCGTGATCGCGCTTCATACGAGCCAGGACGGCCTGGTGTTCGTCGAACATCTGGCCGAATACGCTGCCGTGGCGCCATCGGACCGGCTTACCGCCGTGGTCGTGTCGGAGGTCGCTCCCACTCACTGCGACTTCAGCGAAGCCGAAGTGGTGGCCGGATGGGAGTCGTTGCGGGGCTGGGTGGCCGGGCTGCCGCAGCCCTCGGCGGCGGATATACAGGCCGCCTGTCTGGGGTTGGTCAATGGCAACCTCGCCAGCGGACCTTGCCGGATCGATCCGGCGTTCACGGCCGCCCCGCTTGCGAACCGGGTACCCGAGCGGGCCGGGTTCGTCCCGTTGCCGCGGTCCGTACCGGGGCTGCCGGGAGGGGGACGGACCCTGCTGGTGCTGCTCGTCGTGCTGTCCGGGCTGGGTTTCCTGGCAGGGCGCCGGCGGTCGGATGGAGCAGGCTCAAAAAGTTAACCTGACCCCTTTCCTGCACCGGAATATCGGCGCAAATGCGCCGGAATTGCGGCCCGGTCCGCCGGTATTTTCCACGCCGGCGAACACACTCCGCCTCATTCGAACGCGGGAAGAACATCCATAACCATCTGATTCAGAGAAAGATTGCGAGCGTTGCTCGGCTGTTGGCACGTTGATTGCTCAGCTTGGACAAGTGCAATTTTCGGGTAATCATGATGAAAGACGTCCGCAAGCTGATCAGCGTCTTCACCGAGACGTTTTACCGATCGCTCATCGACGCCGACCGGGGTCATACAACAATAACAAGGGAGCGGGGACAATGAGCCTCCACAGGTTGAAGCGCCGAGAGGTCGCAATTCCCGCGCTATTGGGGCTGGCCTATTTCGGGGCAGCGCTGCTCGGGGGCGCCCTGTCGGGTGCGGCCGAAGGCATCCCCGCCCTGTGGCCCCCGACCGGCATACTGCTGACCGCGCTGCTGCTGGTGCCCTATCGCAAGTGGCCGCTCTACATCCTGGTGTGCCTGCCCGGCTCGATCGCCTCGGACCTGCTGCGGGGAGAAACGCTGGCGGTCGCGCTCGCGCTGGCGAGCGCCGACATAGCAGACGTCTGCGTTGGGGCGGCGCTGGTCGCCCGGTTCTTCGGTCATCCGTTCAAATTGGACGGATTGGGATCCCTGGCCGGCCTCGTGGGCCTGGCCGCGATGACGGCGCCGGTCGCCGGCGCGGCCGTCAGTTCGGTGATTTTGCTGGTGGTCCATGGCGTGCCGGTCATCGAAACCGCGACCACGTGGTGGCTCAGCGAATTCGCCGCGATCGTTCTGATCTGCCCGGGCCTGCTGCTGCTGTTTCAGCACTGGCCGCCCCGGTTGAGCTCTCGACGCGGTCCCGCCGAGGCGCTGTGCCTCGGCGCGGTTGCGATAGCGGTCCCAGTCGGGGTTCTCACGCTGACCTCGCTGCCGCTGCTGTTCACGCTCATGCCGGTGCTGCTGTGGGCCGCGATCCGCTTCGGCGCGATGGAAGCGGCGCTCACCAACCTGATCGTCGCCGCGCTTTGCATCGCGCTGACGCTGATGGGACACGGCTATCTCGCGCAGGCCGATTGGAGCTGGTCCGAGAAAGTGCTGCTGCTGCAGTCATACCTCGCGTTTCTGGCGCTGGGACCCTCTCTGGTCGTCGCCCTCGCGGTGTCCGAATCCAGGCGCGCCAGCCTGGCCCTGACGACCAGCGAGGCCAGGCTGGCCCAACTGCTCGACAACTCACCCGTGGCGATTTCCCTGTTCAGTCCCGAAGGCCGTTTTCTGGTGGCCAATCGGCTTTACACGGAGTGGTACGGGGCCGCCGCCGAGGACCTGACCGGTGAGCTGGTGCGCGACGTCCTGCCGCAGCCGGCTGCCGAGCAGCTGGTTTCGGACATGGAAGACATCGCGATGAGCCGGTCGGCCAAGACCCGGGAACACGAACTTGCTATCAGCGGAAAGCAAACCAGACACATCATCGCGACCCGATTCCCGGTCTGGACCAATGGCAACGAGGTGGCTGCCATCGGGACCATCGAGAGTGACGTGACGCAGCTGAAGAAATCCGAGGATCTCCTGAGGCAGTCCCAGAAAATGGAAGCGATCGGCCAGCTCACCGGCGGGGTTGCCCACGATTTCAACAATCTCCTGGCGATCATCGTCGGATCCCTGGACCTTTCGGTCCAGGAGAGCGAAAAAGATGGAAAGGACCCGGCCAACCTTCACCGCGCCCTGGCTGCCGCTCAGCGCGGGGCAGCGCTGACCCAGAAGTTGTTGGCTTTCTCGCGGCAGCAGCCGCTGCAGCCCCATGTCGTCGATCTCAACAGCATGCTGAAAGGCTTCCATGGCCTGCTGCGGCGAACCCTGGGCGAGGAGATCGAGATCGAACTGGTGAACGGGGCGGGATTGTGGCTGTGCGAAGTCGATGAGCAACAACTGGAGAACGTGATCCTGAATCTGGCGGTCAACGCGCGCGATGCGATGCCCGGGGGCGGCAAGCTCACGATCGAGACATCGAATGCGCGACTGGATGACGACTACGCGGCGGCCCAGGTCGAGGTCGAACCCGGACAATACGTGATGATCGCGGTGACCGACACCGGGACCGGGATCAAGCCCAGCCAGCGCGACAAGATATTCGACCCCTTCTACACCACCAAAGGGGGTAGCAAGGGGACCGGGCTGGGCCTTGCGATGGCCTATGGCTTCATCAAGCAGTCCAGGGGGCACATCAAGGTATACAGCGAGGTCGGGCAGGGCACGACGTTTCGAATCTACCTCCCGAGATCTTTTGCCGAGCGTTTCGCCGCCGAGCCCGAGAACGCGCTCGTCGATGTTCCGCGCGGACGGGGCGAGCGCATCCTGGTGGTGGAGGACAATCGTGATGTCCGAACGCTGGTCGTGGCCCTGTTGCGGGACCTCGGATACGAGGTTCTGGGAAGGCGGGACGGTGCCGCCGCGTTGGAGTGGATCTCCAGCGGCGTGCCGATCGACGCGCTGCTCACCGATGTCGTGCTGCCGGGCGGAATGTCCGGTCGAAACCTGGCTGAAATCCTGGTCGAACGCTTCCCGGACCTGACCGTGATTTACATGTCCGGCTATGCCGCCAACGCCATCGTGCACCACGGACGGGTCGACCCGGACGTGGTGCTGCTGCAGAAGCCGTTCCGCAAGGCCGACCTCGCCCGTGCCGTCCGCCGGGCGCTGGACCGACGGCAGGGTGGGCCGGGGTGACTTGAACGCCGCGGCCCGCGCCCCAATTTTATGGTGCATGGGTAAATCCGATCCCAAGTTCAAGCTGGGCCAGGTGGTCCGCCATCGGATTTACCCGTTTCGCGGTGTCGTCTTCGACATCGACCCCGAGTTCAACAACACCGAGGAATGGTGGCTGTCGATCCCGGAGCAGCTCCGCCCGCGCAAGGATCAGCCCTACTACCACCTGCTGGCCGAAAACCAGGTCAACACTTATGTCGCCTACGTGTCGGAGCAGAACCTGCTGCTCGACGACACCGGCGAGCCGGTGAACCACCCCCAGATCAAGGAGATCTTCGACGCGTTTGACGGCCGCAACTATCTGTTCAATCGCCAGCTCGTGCACTGACAACTCGACAGCCTCGGGATCGAGAACGTGAACGGCGGAGATCGGATTGCCCGGGTACTGAAATCCCACGGGGTGGAGTTCCTGTTCACCCTCTGCGGCGGTCACATATCGCCGATTCTGAAAGGCGCGAAGGACCTCGGTATCCGGATCGTCGACGTGCGTCACGAAGCCACCGCGGTATTTGCGGCCGATGCCGTCGCGCGCCTCACGGGCGTCCCCGGGGTCGCGGCGGTCACGGCGGGGCCCGGCGTTACCAACACGATTACCGCGGTGAAAAACGCGCAGCTCGCGCAATCGCCGGTGGTCCTCCTGGGCGGGGCCCCCGCGACGGTGCTGAAGGGCCGCGGCGCATTACAGGACATCGACCAAAAGGCGCTGTTCGCGCCGCATGTAAAGAAGGTCACGGCGGTCGCGCGCGTGCGCGACCTCGCTCCGGCGCTAAAACGAGCATTCCGGATCGCCCGCAGCGGCGTCCCGGGCCCGGTGTTCGTGGAATGTCCGGTCGACCTGCTGTACGACGAGAGTGTCGTTCGCGCATGGTACGACGCCAGCGCGCCCAAGGGCGGCTCGCTGCCGGCCCGCGCGCTGCGCGCCTATCTGAACCGGCACCTGCGCCGGGTTTTCGCCGCCCCCGACCGGCCCGACGACGAATCGGCCGACCACGTCACCGCGCCGGAGCCCTCCGCGAGGTCCGTTGCCCGCGCGGTCCGCAAGCTCCGCGGCGCCGAGCGCCCGGTGCTGGTGGTCGGGAGCCAGGCGCTCGTCGACGCCGCCGGGGCCGGGGCGGTGGCGGCCGCGGTCGATCGTCTGGGGATACCGGTGTACCTCTCGGGAATGGCGCGCGGCCTGATGGGTCCGGCTCACCGGCTGCACCGCCGCCATCACCGGCGCGAGGCCCTGCGCCAGGCCGATCTGGTGCTGCTGGCCGGGGTGCCCTCGGATTTCCGGCTCGACTACGGTCGCCAGGTGCGGTCGGGGACGCGGCTGATTTCCGCCAA
>JBFJNB010000259.1:0-4769 GCA_041633655.1 Lysobacterales bacterium
CCCCGGAGGTCTCGCGCGCGCTCGGCTACAACGGGGTCGAGGTGCTGTGCCACCCGACCGCGCTGCAGGAGATCGAGGGAGTCTCGGAGCCGTGGGACTTCTGGACCTTCACCCGGCGCACCCGCGCGCACGACAACATGTGCTACCTGGTTGGTTCCAACTGGGGCACGGTCAACTACGACTACTATCCCAAGGCGTTCTGCCCCGGGCACTCGATCATCATCGACTACACCGGCATGGTGATGCGCGTGGCGCCGTATCCGCAGGAGCAGGTGATCGGCGCGACCATCGACATCGAGGCGCTGCGCGAGCACCGCGCCCGGATCAACCACAACTGCTGGGTCGACGTGCGCACCGAGGCGTTCCGGCAGATCTACGAGCGCCCGATCTACCCGGCCAACCGGTTTCCGTCGGGGAACCCGCCAAGATCGCTTGCCGACAAGATGGTCGCGACCCGGGCTGCGATCGAAGATCTGTACGCGCGCGGTCAGTTCGTGCCGCCGGCCGGGATGCGCCCGGACGAGATGTTTGAAGCGCTCGAGCGGCGCATCGCCTACGCACAGAAGACCGGCCGGCTGCGCAAATGAGGGTCAGAAGCAAACTCGCCGACGTCGACTTCGTGATCGGCAGGCTCTACCGCAAGGACCACCGGCTGCTGATCGACAGCGATCCGAACCAGCCGCTGAAAAGCCGCGTCTACGTCGAGCCCGCGGACGTGACGCTGTTTCTGCGCAAGCTGATCCTGAGCCCGTCGGCCTGGCTGTTCTTCCTGGGCCTGCCGTGGTTCTACTTCAAAGCCAAGCGGGAAAGGACCCTCAAGCGGGGGCCCTGACCCGGCAGCGCCGCGCGCCGCAGCGCCGCCGGGAGCGGGCTCCGGGCGCCTCTCAGCGCCGCCCGAAGTACTTGATCACCTCCAGCCCGACCGTACGCGGCCGGTTGGTGTACTTGAAGGTGGGCTCGCCGTTGCCGACACCGATGAACACGTCGCCGGCCTTGTCGAACAGGTTCTCGGCGAACAGCATCACGTCGAGGTCCAGCCGCTCGTTGCGGAACCCGAGCCGCGCGTTGACGATCTCGTAAGCGTCCTGAAACCGGTTGTTCGGCGAAGTGGGCCTAAGTTCCGTTTCCGACTTGCCCTTGTGGATGCCCTCCAGCCGGGCGAAGCCGGTCCAGTCCTCCAGCGGCAGCGAATAGTTGTATTGCGCGGTAAAGGCGGCGGTGACCTCAGGGATCCGCGGGATCTTGTCCCCGGCCAGCCCGGGCGCGACCACCTCGTCGGACACCTGGTCCTCGGTCAGTTCGCGCTTGGGCAACCAGGTCAGCGACGCGGTGAAGTCCCAGCTCGCGTTGGGGCGCGCGTGAAGCTCCATCTCCAGGCCCTGGACCTCGGCCTTGCCGGCGTTGCCGATGAAACCGAACGCCCCGGTCGGATCCTGGCCCGCCACCTGCAGGTTGTCCCACTCGAGGTGGAACAGCGCGGTGTTCCAGCGCACCCGGTTGTTGCGCCAATTGGTCTTCAAGCCCAGCTCCCAGTTCACCAGCTCGTCGGCCTCGAACAACTCCGGCACCGCGATGATGCCCTGGTTGTTGGTGCCGCCCAGGCGGAAGCCCTCCGAGCGCACTCCGTAGAGGTTCACGTGGTCGTTCGCGCGGTACCCGAGCGTGACCTTGGTAATGAGCTCATTGTCCGTGATGTCGACCATGTTGGGGGGCAAGGTCGGCGGGTTCGGGGCGAAGGCGGCGAATTCGAATACCCGCTCTCCGAACTCCTCCTGGTCGACCTCGAACCAGCGCAGCCCGATGTTCAGGTTCCACTGCTCGTTGAAGCGCCAGTCGGCGTCGGCGAACAACGCGATCTCGTCGATCTTCTTGTCGGCGAGCCGGGCGAATACGCACGGGTGGCAGCCCGGGATTCCGGCCCCGGGATCGCTGGTTGGCGGGATCGTGAACGGAGTACCGGGATCGAACGGCAGGCCCTGCTGGTTGATCACCGGCACGAAGCTCTGGAACTTCGAATCGCGGCTGCGGAAGAACGCACCGGCAACCCACTGCAACGGCGCGGCCGGGTCCTTCGACGCAAACCTCAGCTCGAACTGGTTCTGCTCCAGGTTCTGGCGCTGGTCGGTCAGCGCGAATACCAGATCGGCGCGGGTCTCGAAGAAGGTCGGATCGATGTTCTCGAACAGGAACGTGATGATCCAGGTGGAGTCGAATTTGAACTCGAAGTCGCGATCATAGAACGACCCGGTCGCGGTCATGTTCGCAAACGGCAGCTCGAACTCACCGGTCAAGCTGACCAGGAGCTGGTCGTCCGGCTTGGGCGTCTGGGCGTAATCGCCGACCAGAAAATCGCCGGTCTGGAAGAACGTGAAATCGGCCACGTTGTCGAAGTCGCCGTTGTCGGTGCCGGAGCGCACTCCATAGGTGTCGAACGGGTGGAACCGGTTGTCGCCGCCGGGCTGCCGGTCCTGGTACCACGCCATAAACTCGACCGTGGCCCGCTCCGAGGGCTGCCAGCGCAGGTTGGCGCGCAGGCCGGTGGTCTCGACGTCGTTGAAGTCGTGCAGGTTCAGGCACGCCAGTTCGGTCCCCGGATCGGACGGGTCCTCGGCCGGGTTGACCGGGCGGCAGCGATTGTTCTCCAGGTACCCGCCGTCGCGTCCATCGTAGGCCAGCACCCGGGCGGCCAGGGTGTCGGTCAGCGGCAGGTTGATGACCGCGTGCATGTTCCAGTTGGTGTCCGACGAATGCGAGGTCGACGAAAGCTGCCCGCCGACGAAGGCCTCGAACTCGTTCATGACCGGTTTCTTGGTGATGAAGCGCACCGTGCCCGACTGCGAATTGGCGCCGAAGGTCGTGCCCTGGGGCCCGCGCAGCACCTCCACCCGCTCGATGTCGTAGAGCTTGAGGTCGGTGGTCTGGGAGCCCGAATCAGAGGTCGAACTCTGGATCCCGGGCAGCGGCACTTCGTCGTAGTAGACCGCCACCTGCTGCTGGCCGGCGGATTGGATGCCGCGCACCACGTAGCGCCGCTCGCCGGGGCTCTGATCCAGGAACGTGAGGCCGGGCACCTGATAGGCGAAATCCTCGAAGTCGGCCACGCTCATGTTCTTGAGCGTCTGCTCGCCGAGCGCGGTGACCGACATCGGCAGGTCCTGCACGCTCTCCGCGCCCAGCTTCCGCGAGGTCACGATGACTTCTTCGATCGTGGCGTCCTCGGCGGCGGATTGGGCCGGCGCCGGGGCGGGAACCAATAGACCCGAAAGGACAAACGGCGCAACCGCAAGCGCCGCGGCAAGCTTGGCGTTCATGTGTTTCCCCTCTGGACGGTGCGCGCCGACAGCGCTGGATGAAGGTGGGCCGGGCGAAGATCGACAGTGAGTACGAACCCCCGGTACTCACGAACCCTCCGATTTGCGATCTCGATCATCGACCTTCGGGCCCCTCGTCGGCGAGGCCATTATTGCAGATTATCGCGAATATTTTAAGCTTAAAGGGTCCGGCCACCGCCAGCGCGCGGATGTCGGCGACATGCGTGTCCAAACTGGCGCGGTCCACCGCCCGCCAAGCAGGAGATCAGCTCATGCCCGCAACCCGATTCAAACGCTCAACCTGGCTGGTGCTGACCGCGTGGTGCCTGGTCGCCGCGGCCGCCGACTACGACAAACGGCCCGAATATGCGACCCCGCCCGGGGTGACCGTGATCCACGCTGGCAGCCTGCTGGCGGCGCCCGGCGCGGCGCCGCGGACTGCACAAAGCGTGATCGTGCGCGACGGCACGATCGCCGAGATCCGACCCGGATTCGCGGCCCCGGGCGAGTTCGGCGACCCGGACGAGGTCCGGTTCATCGACCTGTCGGAGCAGTTCGTGATGCCGGGCTTCATCGACCTGCACGTGCACCTGAGCGGCCAGGCCGGCGGCGACCGCAAAACCGATTTCGTCAGCCTGAGCGATGCCGATTTCGCGCTGACCGCCGCGATGTACGCGCGCCGCACGCTCGAGGCCGGCTTCACCACGGTGCGCGACCTGGGCTCGCGCGGGGAGGCGATGTTCGCGCTCCGCGATGCGATCAGAGCCGGCAAGGTCCCGGGCCCGAAGGTGCTGGTGGCGGGCGAGGCGATCACCCCGACCGGCGGGCACGGGGACATCCACGGCTACCGGCCCGAGGTGTCCGCGGCGCTGGCCTCGACCGGCGTCTGCGATGGTCCGGACTCGTGCCGGGCCGCGGTCCGCCGCCAGGTCAAGCGCGGCGCCGACGTGATCAAGGTGACCGCGACCGGAGGCGTGCTTTCGGAGACCGCGACTGGCACCGGCCAGCAGTTCACCGACGAGGAGCTGGTGGCCATCGCCGAGACCGCGCACGCGCTCGGGCGCAAGGTCACCGCGCACGCCCACGCGAAGGAAGGGATCGAGGCGGCGCTCCGGGCCGGGTTCGATTCGATCGAACACGCGATGTGGGCCGACGAGGGCACGATGAAGCTGTTCGTCCAGACCGGCGCATGGATGATCCCGACGGTTTATCCGATCACCGCGGTCGGCGACACCCCCGAGAAGATGAAGCAGGGGCCGTTCAGGGACCTGCCGCCGCCGATCATGGAGAAGCTTCTCAGACTCGGGCGTCAGCCCAAGGACATGACCGCGCTGGCGCACCGGATGGGGGTCAGGATCGCGCTCGGAACCGACTCCGGGGTGTCGCCGCACGGGGAGAACGCCAACGAGTTCGTCGAATACGTCGCCGCCGGGATGAGTCCGATGGAGGCGCTCGCGG
>JBFJNB010000260.1:0-4754 GCA_041633655.1 Lysobacterales bacterium
CCGATGCCCCACCACAGCAGATGCAGCCCGCCGCCCTTCTCACGGTAGCGCGCGAAGAGCTGCCAGCAGAAGACCGCCGCGCACAGCGTGGTCAGCGCCGGCAGGTAGAGCACTACCTGGTGCAGGGCTTCACGGGTCGATGCGTCCAAGTTTCGGTCCCCCCAACGGTTGCGGACGGTTGTTGCCGGGATCGCGCCTCGCCTCGGAGGGGATCCCGGCCGCGGACCGGGACGGCGCGCCGCCCCGGGACTGCTCGTTGCGAAACCACCGCTCGCGCCGCCTTGTCCGCGCCCACACGTCGAACTTGGCCTGACGAAAGCCCTGGGTCAGCGGGATGTGGCTGGGACAAGCCAGGTCGCAACAGCCGCATTCGATGCAGTCGAACAGGGAATGCTCCAGCGCTCGATCCAAGTGTCCGCGGCGGCCGTGCCAGTACAACTGTTGCGGCAAGAGCTGCGCCGGGCACACGCGCGCGCACTCACCGCAGCGAATGCAGGGTCGTACCTGCTCGCCGGTGCGCAGCTCGCGCCCGGTCAGCGCCAGGACGCAGTTGGTCGCCTTGACCACCGGTACCTCGTCGGTCGCCAGCGCGGCCCCCATCATCGGACCGCCGACGGCGAGCAGCTTCACGCCCTCGGTGTAGCCGCCGCAAGCGGCGACGAGTTCGCTGACCGGCGTGCCCAGGCGGACCTCGAGGTTGGCCGGGCGCGCGATCCCGGGCCCGGTGACGGTGACGATCCGCGAGATCAGCGGTTCGCCGTCCAGCACCGCGCGCTTGACCGCGTAGGCGGTCCCAGCGTTGTGGCAGACGTAACCGATGTCGGGCGGCAAGCCCCTGGAGGGGACTTCCTTGCCGCTCAGGACCTTGATCAACTGGCGTTCGGCGCCGGCCGGATAAACCGCGTCGACCGCGACGAGTTCGCAGCGGTCGTCCCCCTCGGCGTCCAATGCTTCGCCCATCGCTTCGAGCACGGCCGGCCGGTCGTTCTCCACCGCGAACTGGCACCGGTTGACGCCGAGCGCGTACATCATGACCTGGGCGCCGGTGATCACCTCGGCGGCGCGCTCGCACACGAGGGTCTGGTCGCAGGTGATGTAGGGTTCGCTTTCCGCGATGTTGATGATCAGCGCCTTCAGCGGGTGCTCCGGCGGCAGGGTGAGCTTCACGTGGGTCGGAAACACGGCGCCGCCGAGCCCCGCGATGCCCGCCAGCCGGACCCGCTCGACGACCTTCGCGACCGGCACTTCGGCCGAGCTCGTGAGGGCGTCGTAGCCGCCGTAGCGGCGATCCTGACCGTCGGAATCGATCACCACGCAGCGCGAGATCGTGGAGTCGAGCACCGGCACGGGGCGATCCTCGATCGCCACGACCCTGCCCGAAACCGGTGCGTTCAGCTCGGCCGTAACGAAGGCCTCGGTGCGGGTCAGCGGCTGGCCGGCGAGCACCTCGTCGCCGATCGACACGCACGGCTCCGCGGCCTCGCCGAGGTGCTGTCGAAGCGGCACGATCGCCGTCGGCGGCGGAGGCAGCACTCGGATCGGCTCGCCGGTCGAGATCTCCTTGTGGCCGCGCAGGCGCAGTCCGCCCCTGAAGCGGCCCGGCCGGGATCGCCGTGGCTCGAGGTCTTCCATGCCGCCGAGCCTACCCCAGCGAGGCCTCTTTGGGTACCGCGCTAGGGCGCCTCGGTCGGGGCGTCGGAGGGTACCCGCAGCGGCCCGGCCGGCATCCCGCCGAAGCGCAGTTCGCCGTCGCTGGGGCCGACTCCGGACGAGTCCAGGATCGCGGTGCCGCCGGGTTCGTCGAAATGGTAAAGCCCGACGGTGTCGGCATCCGGTGCAAAGCCTGCCGCCGGCGGCGTGAACTCGGCCGCGTAGCGCAGCGTCGTCGAGTAGCGCAGCTCGTCGACAAATCCGGCGTAAGACGGATACGCGGGACCGGCGTCGTGCTTCTCCGCGCCGAGCACGACGAACGGATCCGAATTGACGCACGGGCCGCCGCAGTAGTCACCCGGCACGCCGTCGTCCGGATACGAGACGTCGCCGCCGGGGCCGAACCCCTGCGCATCGAGCACGCCGTCGACGTACAGATCCATCCGCCCGTCGGTTTCGCGGCGCTGGACCGCGACGTGGTGCCAGGCGCCGTCATCAATGACCGTGGCGCCGCAGATCGTGAAGCTGGCGAATTCCCCGTCGATGCCCCAGACCAGTGTTCGTCCGGCGATCGAGAGCCCGTAGGCCTGACCCTGGTTGAAGCGGTCGCGGTCGATCACGATGTTGCCGAGGATCCAGTTGTTGTTGTCACCGCAAGAGACCGCGGCCGCGTCGTTGTCGCCGGGCTCGGCCTTGAGCCAGAACTCGATCGTGAAGTCGGTCGCGCCGACGTCGACCGGCGGTCCGGGCTCGTCGGTCGCGGGATCGTCGATCCGGATCTTGACCCGGTCGATGTCGTTCACGCCGTTGCCGAAGAACCGCAGCGCCCGGTTGGTCACGTCCTCGAACCCATCGGCGAAGATCGGCTGCGCCACCGACCCGGCCGGGACGCAATACAGGATCATCAGCAGCGCGATTCGCACCATGCCACGGTCATACCACAGCGGGCCATCCGGAATCGAGATCCGCTAGCCAGTCCCGCCGTCGCAGGCCAATTCAGCGTCCGTAGTACAGCGCGACGGTATGGGTCGCCTCGGCGAAGAACAGCCAGCGCTCGATGACGATACCGGCGAGGCCCGAGATCGCCGCCGCGCCTACCAGGGCCGCCGCGCCGGGCGCCCCGATCGCGGCGCCGGTCCCGACCAGCACGACCGGCAGACCGAGACCGAGCAGCAGCGCGATCCGCCGCAGTTTGAGCGCGTGCTTGCGCGCGACGCGAAAGCCCATCTCAGACAGCAGGTAGTTGTCCTCGGTGTGGGGCGGGTCCAGCACCTTGACCGTACCGCCGACGCCGATCGCGCTCGCCGCGGTGCTGATCGGCCGATCGCGGTCCACGGTGCGCCAGTAGCGCCATTTCAGGCCCCAGGCCAGCACCACGGTACCGATGACACCGGCGAGCATCAGCGGCGAAACCGCCCCGAACAGGCCCAGCAGGGCCAGCAGCCACAGCGCGCCCGAACCCAGCGCGAACACCATAAACAGAATCGGAACCAGCGGCTGGTGCCACTGGCGGATCGGCTTCAGGCTCGCGTAGATGTTGGCCGTGCACCAGACCGTCACCGCGGCCAGCGCCGCGGTCGCGAGCCCGGCCAGCGCGAGCCACGGACCCGGGCGCGGCCCCGACAACCAGAGCCACCCGAACGCCAGCGCCGGGACGTAGCCGACGACCGCCGCGACCCCTTCACGCGACAGCCACGAGGAGCGCCACTGGCTCAGCGCGCGCCAGGCCCGTTCCGGGTGATGCAGATGCAGCGCCGAGACAAAAAGCCCCGCGCTGACCAGGCCCAGGGCGAGCGCCAGCGCGCTCCAGGCGAACGCCGGCGCGTCCGGCAGCGCCCCGGCGGGCGCCAGCAGCCCGATCAGAAACATCAGCCCATAGCCGGCGCCAGACAGGCTCGAGAACAGGATCACCGAAAGCGCCGGGTACACTAACTCACTCCCCTCGGCACGCGCTCAGTCCGACAGCAGCCGGTCCAGCCAGCCGAGGAAGCCGCCAGCCGGTTCCGCGCTTTCCAGCCGCTGGCCGGGGCCGCCGGCGCGGCGCGCGCGCGGCGGCAGGTATTTGTTGGTCGGGCGGCAGCCCTGCTCCGGCATCAGGTCGAATCCGCCGCGTTCGCGAACGATTCGTGAGACCTTGGAATCCGGATCGGCCAGGTCGCCGAAATGGCGGGCGGAAACCGGGCAGGCGGCGACGCAGGCCGGGACCCGGTCGACCTCTTCCAAGTGCTGGTTGTAGATCCGGTCCACGCACAGCGTGCACTTTTTCATCACGCCTTCGCCCGGGTCCATCTCGCGCGCGCCGTAGGGACAGGCCCAGGCGCACAGCCCGCAGCCGATGCACTTGTCCTCGTCGACCAGCACGATCCCGTCCTCGGCGCGCTTGTACGAAGCCCCGGTCGGGCACACGGTGACGCACGGCGCGTCGGCGCAGTGCAGGCACGAGCGCGGGAAATACACGGTGCGAGAGGACTCGTCCGAGTCGACCACCTCGAACCCGTGGACCCGGTTCAGCCAGGCCCCGCTCTGCCCGGTACCATAGGGGCTGCGGTCGCTCAACGGCGCGACGAAACCGGAGGTGTTCCATTCCTTGCAGCTGACCGCGCAGGCATGGCAGCCGACGCAGGTGTCGAGATCGATGACCAGTCCGAGACGCTTCGGCGGCGGGGGCGGCAGCGCGGTCATTTCCGGGCCCGCTCGTTGGCGCCGTAGCGCGACAGGCGCGGCCGGCGGGCGAGGCCGGGCGGCGTGGCCAATCCCGGAAACTCGGGCGCGATCGCGCGCGCCTCGACCGCGGCGACGGGCTCCAGGCGCACCCGCAGGTCGTACCAGGCCGCCTGCCCGGTGATCGGATCGGAGTTGGAGCGCCGTTCGCCGTTCGGGTCCCTCGGCAGTCGGTCCTCGATCAGGTGGTTCAGCAGGAACCCCTTGGTCGCCTCCGAAGCCTCGGGGTCGAGGTTCCACGCGCCGCGGCGTTTCCCGATCGCGTTCCAGGTCCACACCGTATGCGCGTTCACCCCCTGCATGATCCTCACCGGCGCCTTGACGCGCCCGTGCGGGCTCACCAACCAAACCCAGGCGCCGTCCTCGATGCCGGCCGCCTCCGC
>JBFJNB010000261.1:0-4745 GCA_041633655.1 Lysobacterales bacterium
ACACGCCAGGCGCGAGAGGAGTTACGGTTTTGCCGCAGGCAAAGAAGTGGCTCCCGTTGGACCGATCCACGTATGCGAGCTCTCTCCCACTTAATTAAACCTTCTGGCCTTTCACTCCGTCTGAACTACCATGGAAGCGGTGGCAAAGCTGCTCGAAAATCGAGGTGCCGCCGCTACCGCGGAGCAGGACGCGGACCCGGAGCTGGTCCGACGAGCGCAAGCCGGCGATCAGGTGGCGTTCGCGTCGCTGTACCGGCGTCATTCGCCCCGGGTCCTGGGGCTGTGCTGGCGGCTGTGCGGCGGCGACGAGGGCCTGGCGCACGAACTGGTGCAGGATGCGTTCGTGCGCGCGTGGTCCAAGTTGGACTTGTTTCGGGGCGAGGCGATGTTCTCGACCTGGCTGCATCGCCTGACCGTCAACGTCGCGCTCAGCGACCGCCGGACGCGGGTGCGGCGGATGCAGCGGGAACGGCCGCTGGATGGGATTGCCGACGAGCCCCGGATCGGCCCGGTGGACGGGCTCGACCGGGACCTCGAGGACGCGATCGCGCGGTTGCCCGAGCGGGCGCGAACGGTGCTGGTGCTGCACGACGTGGAAGGTTACCGGCACGGCGAAATCGCCGAGCTGACCGGGATGGCGGAAGGAACCTCCAAGGCGCAGCTGCACCGGGCGCGTAGACTATTGAGAGAGTGGCTGAGTTCATGAACGATGAATTGAGCGAAAGGGAACTGTTGGAACGGCTCCGGGCGTTGCCGCGGGAGCGCACGCCGGCGGTGGATCTGTGGCCGGGAATTCAGGCCCGGCTCACGCCGGCGCGGCGCGATTGGTGGGCGCAGGCGGCGGCGGCCGTGCTGGTGGCGGCGCTCGGTCTGGCGGTGGTGCGAATCGGCCCCGAGCGGTCGGCCCCCGACCACACGCCGGCTCTGGCGCCGTGGCAGGTCAGCGCGACGGGAGCCGACCTGGAGTACTCGGGTGTATTGCGCGACATGCGCCGCCTCGATTTCATCGACATCGCGTCGGTGACCGCCGGCGAACGCGCCGAAGTCGCGTCCAGCCTGGCACTAGTGGACGAGGCCGCGCGGCAGGTGCGCGCGGCGCTCGCGAAGTCACCGGACTCGGGCTATCTGAACGCGATGCTGGCGTCGCTGCATCGCACCCGGCTGGGGGTGCTGAGAGATTTGGCGCTGTCCTCGCAAGACGAGGCCGCGAACGATATTGATGGGAGAGCATAGTTGAAACAGTCGTCATTTCTAGGTGGTTCAGGCCGGATTGTCGGCCGGGTCGCTCTGGTCGCGGGCCTGCTGTTGGCGGGCGCGGCGCTGGCGCGGGAGAGCATCAACGAGCTCAGGCCTCTGGCCCGCGACGGGATCGTCGTGGTCAAGAACGTCAAGGGCGAGGTGATCGCGCGCGGCTGGGATCGCGCCGAAGTCCAGATCACCGGCGAACTGGGTGACGGCGCGCGCGGGCTGGAAATCCAGGGCGGCGATCGGCAGGTCCGGATCGAGATTCGCAACCCGCGCAGCCACCGCGAGGTCGCGGGTTCGCTCTTGGAGATCCGGCTGCCCGCCGGCGCCTCGCTGGTCGTCGAGACCACCAGCGCCGACGTCGAGGTCCGCGATCTCACCGGTGAGTTCATCGAGATTACGACCGTGAGCGGCGACGTCGATATCGGCGGTGGCGGGGCCCGGGTGTTCGCGCACACCGTCAGCGGCGACATCGAGCTGGACACGCTGGCCGCCCGGGTCGAGGTCAATTCGGTCAGCGGCGACGTGGACGTGCGTTCCGGCGGGGAGGCGGTCGATATGACCACCGTTTCCGGGGAACTGATGCTGACCGCCAAGAGCATCCTGCGCGGGCATTTCGAAAGCGTGTCCGGGGACATGGAACTGGACCTCGGGCTGAAGGAGAACGCTTCGATCACGGTGGCGAGCCTGAGCGGCGACATCGACCTGATCCTGCCCGAGTCGATGTCGGCCACCTGCGAGGTCGAGAGTTTCTCCGGCTCGATCAAGAGCACTCGCGGCCAGGTGGTGTCTGCCAAATACGGGCCGAACAAGTCGCTGCGCTTCGTGTCCGGCGACGGTTCCGGGCGGATCCGGGTGGAGAGCTTCAGCGGCGACGTTCGCGTGCGGTCGAGGTAGTAGCCACGCTCGGCGTGGGTCCGGCCCGAGCCGGTGGCCTTCTTTCACGGCTACGCCGCGAAAACCGGCCACGTGCCTCGGGCCTGGTGACTCCTCTTCCGTGGCGGTTGAAGCGGCGCCTCCGCCCCGGCGTGGGTCCGGCCAAAGCCGACTCCCTTCTTTCGCTACGCGAAAACCGGGAGCGTGGTTTGGGCCTGGGGGTTGAGGTGGTTGCCTTCTTTCCGGCGTCGGTTCGGACTCAGCCGTCGGGACCCCAGCGGTAGTCCACCCGGTCGATCACCTCGCCGGCGGCGTCGTAGCTGATCTCGAGGAATTCGCCGCCGCCGTCGTCGGACAGCGCCAGCAGGGTCGAGCATCGGGTGCCGTAGTGTGGGCTGACGATGAACGCCGGGGCCAGCAGTTCCTCGTGCTCGCGGCCGATGCCGGTATCCGGCAGCGCTCCGGGCGGCCGGCGCCGATCGGCCAGCGGCGCCAGCAGGCGCTCGAACACGGTCCCGTTATCCGCGGCGGGGTCGCAATCGGCGAGCGCCGCGCGCATCGCCTGCACTTTCGGCCAGGGTGTGTCGAGCAGGTGATTGCTGAGCGCATGGATGCCGGGAGCCACGCGCCGCGGTGCGGCGGCTCGGTTGCTTGCCCACCAAAACTCGCTCCCGTCGTAGGTCAGCAGATTGAAGCCACCGTAGTCTGCCCCGCGCGCGAGCGCCCGGCGGGCGAAGGCGGCGGCGCTCTCGATGCCGGCGCAGAAGGTCACCGGCAGCTCGCCGCGCGAGCGCGGTCCGCTTTCGGCCGACAGCTCGCGCACGTTGGTGATCGCCGCCACCCGACCATCCCGGTTGACCGCGAGCCAGGTGCCGCCGGCGAGCCGGTCACGGCCGGCCAGGATCGGCTCACCCGACCACCAGCTCGCGGGTTCGCTCGGGCGCGAGTGGAACTCGTCGCGATTGGCCGCCAGCAGCAACGGTCGCGGAGCGCCGGGGTCTAGCTGGAACGCGATCAGACAGATAGGCAACTCCTCAAAGGCGATTGCGCGATACCATCGGCAATTGTGGCACGGGGTCCGGTGGATGGCGACGGCACGGTGTCGGCGTTCTGAGATGGGTGACTTGGGAAATCCCTCGAACCGAAACGCGGTTGGTGTCAGTGCGCTGGTCCTGGGATCGATCGGCCTGGCGCACGCGCAGGATGAGCACCCCGAGATGCTGGATGGGGTCCAGGTGACCGGATCGCGGGTCAAGCGCGCAGACATCGAAAGCGCCTCGCCGGTGTTCGTCATCGAGCGCGAGGAGATCGAGCGCACCGGGCTGACCTCGGTCGGAGATCTGCTGCAGTTGGTCGACAGCTACAACCGCGCCGAATAATGGGTACTGGGGGTTTTACCCTATCTGCGCGTTACGGTGGATTTCTAGGTGACGGGGCCGACGAGCTCGTCTGCTGCCGCCCCGATCAGAGGTCCTGCTGGTAGCGGACGTAGGGGACCCGACCGAACAGGTTTTCCATTTCGGCGTCGCTCAGGTTGTTGGTCGGCGGCGCCGGGTTGTTCAGCACGTTACGCGCGCCGACGCTGACACTCGCGTTCCACGGCATCCGCCAGGCGAAGTTCACGTCCAGGGAGGTCCAGCCGGCGGCCTGGTCGGGCTGGCTGGTCACGTCCAGATAGCGGCTGGTCAGGTCGCCGCGACACGCGCCGCGCTGCCAGCCCACGCCGAACGCCGCCGACGTCAAGGGCGCGTCATTGGGGTGGCCGCGGAACGCGATGCCCTGATTGACTACCCGGGACACCTGCAGGCCCAGCTCCAGGTCGCCCCAATGGCCGGCGTCGATGTCACAGGTCAGGCTGATGTCCAGCGCCTCTGCGTTGCTCAGGTCGAGCACCGAGGTCTGGCCGCCGAAGCCAGCGAGCTGCGAGGCGATCCACGGCGTGGCGGCCACCACTTCCAAGGCTTCGGCGTTGCGGCTGAGGTAGTCCATCTTGAGCGAGAACGCGTCGGTCATCCGCCAGCTCGCGCCCAGCGAGTAGGTTTCGATGGTCGTGCCGCTGCGATCGAGGACGCTGATGCAGCCCCCGGCGGCGTCACAGCCGCGCAGCGGCACAGCGCTCACCGGCTCGGCGATCCCGTAACCGGCGCTCAGCGCAACCGAGTCCAGCGGTTGCCAGACCCCGGAGGTCGACGCGAACAGGTCACCGCGGTGATGCTGTGGAATCAGAAACCGGAACTTGATGTTGTCGCGGACCTCGACGTCTAGTTGATGGCTTCCGGCCGAGTCGAGGATCAGCGACGGCAGCTGGGGCGACACCGCGATGGTCGCCGGCACCGCCTGAGCGGGATCCTCAGCCGCCGGCGCGGGCAGACAAACGCACACGCCGAGCACGACCAAGAGGGTCGCTCGGAGAAACGGTGCGAAAACTGCTGGCAATCTCATACTCCGGTCGCTTTTTTGTTATCGTGCCGTTAGAACGCGCACTCGACCTAAAAGTTCGAAAAAAGCGCGCAACTGCGTAACGATACTACCAAAATTCGGTTCCGCAAGATAGCGAAAAACGCGCGCTCCATCGCCCCAAAAGCCCCTTCCATCCGCCGTCGCGGTCGCTGCCTCGAGTCTCG
>JBFJNB010000262.1:0-4737 GCA_041633655.1 Lysobacterales bacterium
GCGCGGTGCTCGACGCCGACGGCGCGAACTACATCGTCAACGGCCAGAAGACCTGGACCACGCTGGGCCAGCACGCCGACTGGATCTTCTGCCTGGTGCGCACCGACCCGCAGGCCAAGGCGCAGCGCGGCATCAGCTTCCTGCTGATCGACATGAAGAGCCCCGGCATCACGGTGCGGCCCATCATCACGCTGGACGGGGCGCACGAGGTCAACGAGGTCTGGTTCGAGGACGTGCGCGTGCCGGTCGCCAACCGCGTCGGCGAGGAGAACGCCGGCTGGACCTACGCCAAGGTGCTGTTGAGCCACGAGCGCGCCGGGATCGCCGGGGTGGCCACTTCCAAGGTGCGCCTGGGCCGGCTCAAGGCATTGGCCGCCGGGGACCAGTTCGGCCCGCCGCTCGCCGAGGATCCCGTGTTCCGGCACAAGCTGGCGACCGTCGAGATCGATCTGCTGGCGCTGGAATACACCGAGCTGCGGACCCTGGCCGCGATCAGCACCGGGCAGGCCCCGGGGCCGGAGTCGTCGATCCTGAAGCTCAAGGGTACCGAGATCGCCCAGGCGATCGACGAGCTGTACCTGGATCTGGCCGGCTACTACGCGCTCCCGTTCCTGCCGCGCCAGTTCGACGCGGGCTTCACCGGTGAGTGGGTCGGACCCGGCAGCGCGGCCGCGTTCACGTCGCGCTATTTCAACAACCGTAAGGCGTCGATCTACGGCGGCAGCAACGAGATCCAGAAAAACGTGCTGTGCAAATCAGTGCTGGGATTGTAGCCGGGCGCGACCGATGGACTTCCGTCTGACCGAGGAGCAACAGGCGCTGAAAGACAGCGTGCAGCGCTTCGTGTCGACCCAGTATCCGTTCGAGGCGCGGCGCCGCATTGTCGCAGAGGATCGCGGCTACAGCACCGAGCACTGGGCGCTGTTCGCCGAGCTCGGCTGGCTGATGGTGCCGTTTCGCGAAGAGGACGGGGGCCTGGGCGGCTCGGCGGTCGATCTGGCCGTGATCATGGAGGAGCTCGGGCGCGGTCTGGTGGTCGAGCCATACCTGGCCACCGCGGTACTATGCGGGCGGCTGATCGGCACCGCCGGCAGCGAGGCACAGCGCGCGGCGCTGATCCCGCCGATCATCGAGGGTCAAATGCAATTGGCGTTCGCCTGTGCCGAGCCGCAGAGCCGCTACCGGCTGACCCACGTCGAGACCCGCGCCCGGGGCGATGGCGATCACTACCTCGTGGACGGACACAAGTGCGTCGTCCTCAACGCTCCCAACGCCGACCGGCTGATCGTGGCCGCGCGTACCGAAGGCGATGTGGACGACGAGCACGGGATCACGCTGCTGATCGTCGATCCCGCCGCCGCAGGCGTATCGATCCGACCTTATCCGACCATCGACGGTCAGCGCGCCGCCGAGGTCCGGTTCGAGGGTGTACAGGTTCCCCTCACCGACCGAATCGGCGTCGAGGGCCAGGCGCTGGAGCCGACTGCCGAGGCCATCCGCTGGGCCACCCTGGCGGTCTGCGCCGAGGCGGTCGGGATCATGGACGTTCTGGTCGCAAAGACCGTCGAGTATGCCAAAACGCGCAGGCAGTTCGGGGTTGCGATCGGCTCGTTCCAGGCGCTCCAGCATCGGATGGCGGACATGTTCATCGAGCGCGAACAGGCCCGCTCGATCCTGCTGATGGCCGCCGGCCGGCTCGATCAGGGCGGCGCGCAGGCTCCGCGCGCGGTCGCCGCGGCCAAGGCCCGGGTCGGCCGCGCGGCACGGCTGATCGGCCACGAAGCAGTGCAGCTCCACGGCGCCATCGGGATGAGCGAGGAACTCGATGTCGGGCACTACTTCAAGCGCCTGACCGCAATCGAGATCCTGTTCGGCGGCACCGACCACCACACCGACGCATTTGCCGACGCTAGCGCGGGCGCAGCAGATTGCTGATGATGTGGCCCGCGATCTGCGGGTTCTCCTTCAGCCGGCGCAGCGAATAAGCCAGCCATAGGTCGCCGAACGGAACGTAGACCCGCAGCCGATGACCGTGCGCCAACAGCCGCTCGCGCAGGCCTTCGGCCACCCCAAGCAACATTTGGAACTCGTACCGCTCCGGCGGCACCCGCCGCTCCGCGAGCATTTCCTCGGCATGCGCGATCAGGCCGGCGTCGTGGGTCGCGATCGCGACGTGCTCGGCGTCGCCGTCGAACAGTCTGGCCAGCAGCGAACGGAACGAATCGTTGACCTCGTCTGGATCCTGAAACGCCAGTTCCGGGGCCTCGCGGTAGATGCCCTTGCACAGCCGGACGTGGGCGATGCCGTCGGCCAGCAGCGCATCGACGTCGCGTTCGCTGCGGCGCAGATAGGCCTGGATCACGGCGCCGACCGGCTGGTGGCGGGTGCGCGCCCAGCGGTAGACTTCCAAGGTGTCCGTGGTCACGGACGAATCCTCCATGTCGATCCGCACGAAGCGCCCCCCGGCGGCGGCCTTGGCGACCAGTTCGTCGAGTACCCGGCGGCACAGGCCCGGGTCAAAGCGCAAGCCCAGTTCCGACAGCTTGACCGAGATGCCGGCGTCCAGGTCGGCGGCCTCGAGCGCCGCCAGCACTTCCAGATACAGGTCCCGACTGCGCTCGACCTGGGCCACGCTGCGGCTGTCCTCGCCGAGCACATCGACGGTCGCCGAAAATCCGGCCGCGTTGAGCCGGCCGACCTCGGCCAGCGCCGCCGCGACCGAGGTGCCGGCGATATAGCGCCGCGAGAACCGCCACACCAGCGGCTTCGGAACCAGCGGCAGCAGCCGCACCACGGTTTCATTGACGAACGAGCTTCGCATGGCCCAAGCATTTCACAGGTTCCGGTAGCGGGCAAACCGTGCTTGACCCGACCCGCGCCGGTGCCGAACATGACCGCGGGATCAGCCACCTCAGGTGACGTCGATGGCGGTACGACCGATCATCCGGATGGGACACCCGACCCTGCGCCGACCGGCGCGGGAGCTCACGCCTGCGGAACTTCGCAGCGAGGCGACCGCGGCGCTGCTCGAGGACCTGGTCGATACCCTGCACGCTTCTGGCGGCATCGGCCTGGCCGCGCCCCAGATCGACCAGCCCGTGCGCCTGGCGGTCATCGAGATCGACGCGCGGCCAAGCCGCTACGGCGAGATTCCGCCGATGCCGCTGACGGTGTTCGCCAATCCGCGGATCGAGGTGCTCGACCCGAACACCCAGGGGTTCTGGGAAGGGTGTCTTTCGGTGCCCGGGCTGCGCGGCTACGTCGAGCGCCCGCGGCGGGTTGCGGTGCGCGCGCAGGACCGCGACGGCGAGCCCTTCTCGATCGAGCTGGAGGGCTTCCTGGCGACCGTGTTCCAGCACGAATTCGACCACCTGGACGGGCGCCTCTACGTCGATCTGATCCGCGATCCGCGCATGCTGGTGTTCGAGGACGAGTTCAACCGCTTCATCGCACCGTAAAAGCGCTGCGTCATCACTCGAAGCCGTCCTGAAACACCAGCCCCGCGACCTCGGTGACCACAACCTCGAACGGATCCGGTGAGACCACGTCGACGTCGGCCGTCAGCTCGACGATGCTGGCCCGGCGGCGGGTGCCACCGGCCAGCCCAAACGGGATGGAAAGCGTGGCGATCGACCCCGGGGGCACCGCCGCGCCCTGATAGTCACAGGCCCACTCGACCGGCCGCGGCTCCGGCTCCGCCGGCGGGGGCACGTCGACGCACTGCCAGTCGCCGCCGGCCGGGGGTCCGCGCGGATGCGCGGCGTGGCCGGCCTGCAGCGGCCGGACTTCGATCCGGATCGAGGCGAACGCCTGCAGCCCGCCGTTGGTCGCGATCACCGCGAATTCGCCGGTCTCGCCGGCCGCAAGCTCGGCGTTCGCGCTGGCGCTCCAGACTACCCCGCGCACGACCCGCTCGGTGACCAGGTCCAGCACCGGTTGCAGACCAGGGCCCAGGAACCCGGCATCGAGGCGCACCTGGCTCAGCACGAGGTCGGTCCCCGGGAACATGTCAAATTCGAAGTCCAGACGTTCCGCGGCCGTGGGTGGAATCGCGTCGCCTGGGGTCGAATCGCCGACGAACTGGCAGCTCAGCACCGTCCCTTGCGTGCACTGCCAGCGCGGCGGGGCGCCGACGGCCAGCGGGTGGCCCAGCAGCGGGAATTCCAGCGTGATCGCGTCGCCGGCACCCAACGGCACGTTGCCGGTGTTGCGAACCTGCAGGCGGAGCGCACCGCGCTCGACCGACTGCAGCGGGGAGTCGACGAAACCGTCGATCGTCAGCGCCGGAGACGGCAGCGCGAGTGCCTGCAGATAGAGTCCGCCAGGAACCGCGGTTCCGTCCACCAGCGATGCCGACGAGAGAAACCCGGTGATCAGGCGCGCGCCCGCCCCCGCAACGGCGGGCCGCTCGCTGGCCCCGCCGCTGGCCACGGAGCCATCCTCGGCGCGGCTGATCAGCGCCACGCCGCCGTCGCTCAGGTCGAACGCGATGACGTCGGTCTGGCCGTTGGTGTCGTCTGCCGCGAACTCCGGCGCGTCGCTGTCGAACACGACGATCCGACCGTCTTGCGATACGGCCGGGTGTCGGCTGGATCCCGTCGCGGGCCCGCCAACCGGCTCGAGCGCGACGATCCGGTTGGGTTCCGCGCCGGCCTCCCGCCAGGCGTGAACCTGACGCAGGCCGCTGGAACCGGCCATCGTCAGGTTCGTCGCGTTGCTCGTGAACGCGATCACCGA
>JBFJNB010000263.1:0-4716 GCA_041633655.1 Lysobacterales bacterium
ACCCGAGCGCGGTGATCAGGGTTCCCACCTCGGGCGAGCCCAGCATCTTGTCGAAGCGCGCCTTCTCCACGTTCAGGATCTTGCCTTTCAGCGGCAGCACCGCCTGGTACTTGCGGTTGCGGCCCTGCTTGGCCGAGCCGCCAGCGGAGTCGCCCTCGACCAGGAACAGCTCGCACAGCGCCGGGTCCTTTTCCTGGCAGTCGGCCAGCTTGCCCGGCAGCCCGGCGACGTCCAGCGCCCCCTTGCGGCGGGTCATCTCGCGCGCCTTGCGCGCCGCCTCGCGCGCCCGGGCGGCCTCGACCACCTTGGCGGTGATCGACTTGGCTTCCTGTGGGTGCTCGAGCAGGAACTCCGACACCTTTTCGGCCACCGCCGATTCGACGATCCCCTTGATCTCGGAAGAAACCAGCTTGTCCTTGGTCTGGGACGAGAACTTCGGATCCGGAACCTTGACCGACAGCACGGCGACCAGGCCCTCGCGGCAGTCGTCGCCGGAGAGCTGCACCTTGGCGTTCTTGGCCGCCCCGTTCGCGTCGAGGTATTGGTTGACGGTGCGGGTCAGCGCCGCCCGGAATCCGGCCAGGTGCGTCCCGCCGTCCTTTTGCGGGATGTTGTTGGTGAAGCAGAACACGCTTTCCTGGTAGGCATCGGTCCACTGCAACGCGGCCTCGACCGTGACCCCGTCGTTTTCGTTCGAGAAATACACCACGGTCGGGTGCAGCGGGGTTTTCTTGCGGCTCAGGTGCGACACGAACGAGCGGATCCCGCCTTCGTACTCGAACACGTCCTGCTTGCCGGTGCGCTCGTCGGCCAGCGCGATGCGCACCCCGGAGTTCAGGAACGACAGTTCGCGCAGGCGCTTGGCCAGGATGTCGTAGTGAAACTCGGTATCCGAGAATACCTTGGTGCTGGGGGTGAAGATGATCACGGTGCCGGTACGTTCGGTGTTGCCGGTCGGAGCCAGGGGCGCCTGCGGCACTCCCATCCGGTACTCCTGCTCCCAGGCTTTGCCGTCCCGGTATACCCGGAGCAGCAGCACCTCGGACAACGCGTTGACCACCGACACACCCACACCGTGAAGCCCGCCCGAGACCTTGTAGGAGTTGTCGTCGAACTTGCCGCCGGCGTGGAGCACGGTCATGATCACCTCGGCGGCGGAGCGGCCCTCTTCCTCGTGGATGTCGGTCGGAATGCCGCGACCGTTGTCGGACACGGAGACCGAGCCGTTGGCCAGCACCGTGACCTGGATTTCGTCGCAGTAGCCGGCCAGCGCCTCGTCGATCGAGTTGTCGACCACCTCGAACACCATGTGGTGCAGGCCGGTGCCGTCGTCGGTGTCACCGATGTACATCCCCGGACGCTTGCGAACCGCGTCCAGGCCCTTCAAAACCTTGATGTTTTTCGAACTGTAGTTATTGCTCATGGGGTATTGATCACTTCCGCGGGAGGCACCAGCGGGGGAGGCCTGCCGCTGCGGCCGGCCCTGCGCGAGACCTCCACGCAAACAGCCCCGCCGAGGCGGGGCGTCAACGAACAGGGCATTATAGCATCTGGAGGCCCCCCGGGGGCCGCTGATACGCCCTTGACGGCGATCAGCGCGGGGCCCGACGACGTTCGCGAATGGTGCCTTGTTCCACGTGGAACATTTTCGCCGGCAGGCTGCCGGATTCGAAGACCGGCGCCTCGGTTCCGGTAATCCAGAGCTGGCTGCCGAGCCCGGACAGGATCGAAATCACCTGCCGCTGGTGAGCGGCGTCGAGCTCGGAGGGCAGGTCATCTAGGCCGATCACCGGCTGCACCCCGGAGTGGGTCCTCAGGGTCTCGGTCTGCGCCAGCAGCAGCGCGAGCGCCACCATTTTCTGTTGCCCGCGCGAAAGCCGGCCGGCGATGCGTCCATCCACGCCGCTCAGCTTGAGATCGGCGCGGTGCGCGCCCAGGCGGGTGAACCGCTGCTCCCGGTCGCTGTCCAGGTGCGCGGTCAGCACATCGACCAGCGCCTCGCCCTCGGACCAGCCCTGATGCAGGCGCAGCTCGATCCGGCCCAGTTCGGGAGCGATGCGCTCGAGCATGCGAGCGAACGCCGCGCTCAACGCGACCACGTGAGCGCGCCGCATCGCGCTGAGCCGTTCCCCGGCATCACCCAGTGGTTCATCCCAGACCCGGACCGTGGCCACCCCGGCGCGGCTGCGCAACGCGGCGTTGCGCTGGCGCAGTCCGCGTCGATACGACTGCCACAGCTCGAAAAACGACGGTTCCACGTGGAACACGCCGAAATCGAGGAACCGCCGGCGCTCCTCCGGCGAGCCCTCGATCAGCTCGTGCATCCCGGGATGGAAAACCGCCACCGCGAGGCACTGAGCCAGCTCCCCCAGCGACCCCAGGTCGCGACCGTCGACCCGGCCGTGCCAGCCATCGGCAGTGCGCTCCAGGCCCAGCCGGCGCTCGCCCGACGCGGTTTCGATCTCAGCGACGATCAGGGCTTTGCGGGTCGCTCGGTTCAGGTATTCATGGCGCCCGCCACGGCGGAACGAACGACCGCGCCCGAGGCAATAGAGGGCTTCCAGCAGGCTGGTCTTGCCGGCGCCGTTGGCGCCGAGGAACAGGTTCAGCTCGGGACCCGGATCGACCTCGACCCCGGCGAGATTGCGAACGCCCTCGACGGTCAGCTTGCGAACCCGCATCGGGTCGGGCGGTGCCGCCTGGGCCGGCGATCCGGGCTAGAGGCGCAGCGGCATTACCACGTGCCGCGAGTGTTCGCTGTCGGGAATCCGGGTCAGGCAGCTCGAGTTGGCGTCCTTGAAGCACAGCATCACATCTTCGCCCTCGAGTGCGTTGAGCGCATCCAGCAGGTAGTTGACGTTGAAACCCACCGCGAGTTTGTCGATTTCGGATTCGACCTCGACTTCCTCGATCGCCTCCTCCTGCTCGGGATTGTGAGCGACGACCCGCATCCGGCCCGGCTCCAGCTCCAGCCGCACGCCCCGGTATTTCTCGTTGGACAGGATCGCCGCGCGCTGCAGCGCCTCCCGGATCAGCACCCGGCTTCCGGTCACGACCTTGTCCGCCCCGATCGGCACGACCGATTCGTAATCGGGAAAACGCCCATCGATCAGCTTGGACGTGAACATCCCGTCCTTGAGCTGGACCCGAACGTGCGAGCGCCCGAACTGAACCGTCAATTCGTCCTCGTCTCCATCCAGCAGGCGCAGCAGCTCGTGCACGCCTTTGCGCGGGATGATCATCTGCCGTTGCCCGTCGATCGCCAGATCGGCATCCACATCGCTGATCGCCAGGCGGTGGCCGTCGGTGGCTACGCAGCGCAACAACCCGGCGCGCAACTCCAGCAGCAGCCCGTTCAGGTAATAACGCACGTCCTGATTGGCCATCGCGAACGCGGTACGCTCGATGATTTTCCTCAGGTCGAGCTGCCCCACGGTCACCGACTCGCCCACCTGCACGTCCTCGATGACCGGAAACTCGGTTGCCGGCAACGTCGCCAGCGTGAACCGGCCACGCCCGGCTCGGATGGTCGCCTTGTCCGATCCGATTTCCACGTTCAGCACGGTTCCGTCCGACAGCGCCTTACAGATGTCCAGCAGCTTGCGGGCGGGGATCGTGACCTCGCCGGGCTGCTCCACCGGGACCTCGACCCGGGCCATCAACTCGACCTCCAGATCGGTACCCGTGAACCGCACTTCCTCATCGGTAGCGTTAACCAGCAGATTGGCCAACACGGGCAGCGTCTGACGCCGTTCCACCACGCCGACGACCTGGTTCAGAGGACGCAGCAATACTTCGCGCTGAATACTGAATTTCATCTCGCTTGTTCCCGCTCCATGATCCTTATATTAAGTAAGAAGTAGTAGTAATAGGGTCACGTGGGTTATTAGCAAACCCACCTTTTTATTTTTGTTTTCAACAACCTATCGCCCTAATTCCCGGCCTCCTAAGCTGTGCTACGACTGTGGATAACTTGCCAGGCAAAAACAGCCCTCAGCTTATCCACAGGCTTGTGCACAACGCAACCGCGTTCACGCGGTAAGTTCCCGGCGAAGCTTCTCGTAGTCCTTACGCAAGCGCCCGTCGGTCTGGCGCAACTCGAGGATCTTGCGGCAGGCGTGCAGCACCGTGGTGTGGTCACGCCCACCAAATGCGTCCCCGATCTCGGGCAGACTATGATCGGTCAGTTCCTTGGCCAGCGCCATCGCCACCTGCCGCGGCCGCGCGATCGAGCGGTTGCGCCGTTTCGACAAAAGGTCCTGCACCCGCACCTGATAGTACTTGCCGACCACCTTCTGAATCTGATCCACGCTGACCATGTGCTCGTGAACCGTGAGCAGGTCGCGTAGCGCCTCGCGCGCGAAATCGAGGGTGACCTGGCGCTGGCCGGTGAAGCGGGCGTTGGCGCACAGCGTGTTCAGCGCCCCTTCCAGGTCGCGTACGTTGGAGCGGATGCGCTTGGCCATGAAATAGGCCACTTCTTCCTGCAGCGGCATGCCCGCTTCGTTCGCCTTGCTGATCAGGATCGCGGCCCGGGTTTCGAAATCCGGTGGCTCGATCGAGACGCTCAAGCCCCAGCCGAAGCGTGATTTCAAACGCGCCTCCAGCCCGTCGACTTTCTTCGGATACTGATCGCAGGTCAGCACGATCTGCTGCTTGCCCTCCAGCAGCGTATTGAAGGTATGGAAGAACTCTTCCTGGGAACGCTCCTTGCCG
>JBFJNB010000264.1:0-4709 GCA_041633655.1 Lysobacterales bacterium
CGGCACCTCGCCGAAGACGTGCTTCAGCGCCACATAGCAGGCGGCGATCGTGGTCGAGCGCGAGATGTTCACGGGGCCCCGGCAGGCCGGCGCCGAGCGCGAGAAATCCATGACCAGCCGGTCGCCGGCGACGGTCAGGTCGAGCGCCACCTTCAGGGGCTGGTCGACGATGCCATCGTTGTCGAGCCAGTCTTCGACCGCCACGGTGCCGTCGGGCAGCGCCGCGATCTCGGCCCGCATCAGCTCGGCGGCACGCGCCTTGAGCTGGGCCAGCGCCTCGGCGACGGTCGCGTCGCCGTATTCGTCGAGCAGCGCCTCCAGCCGCCGCACGCCAAGCTCCAGCGCGCCGATCTGGCCCATCAGGTCGCCATAGGCCGAGCCCGGCAGCCGCGAGTTCGCCAGCAGGATGTCGATCACGTCCTGTTTCAGCGCGCCTTCCTCGAACAGCGAGGTGTCCGAACTCGGGGTCAGATCGATCGTGGTCTGGGCCGCGACGCTGCCGCACAGCAGGGTGGCCGCGAGCGCCGCCCACGGCGCGCTTCGGCGCCCGGACGGGCCCGATCGCCGGCACAAAACCCGGGCGGTCACGATTCGCCGACGGTCGGTCGGCGGACGGGGCAGTGGTTCACTTTTAGTTAAGGTCCACCGTGGTCCAATGAGTGCCGAAGATAACACAGGCATCGGCGCTTCAAGGGGCATGGGCACGCAAAGACTCAACCGGATAGGGATCGTTCTGTCAGTCATCGTTCTGGCCGCGCTGGTGCTCGCCGGTGCCGGCTGGGCGCAGCCCGGAGACCTGGTGTACCGGCAGGGGTTCGAGCCGCGCGACCGCCCCGGGGATGCCGGCGACGCCGCGGCGTTCCTGCAGCGCGCCACCTTCGGCGCCACCGCGGCCGAGGTCGCGCGGGTGCAGGCGATCGGTTTCGGCGCGTGGATCGACGAGCAGATGGCGCTGCCGGCCACCTGGCACCAGCCGCAACTGGCCGCTTACGCCCAACTCGGCCAGGGGCAGCGCCAGTTGGTCTGGTGGGCCACGGCGTTCAGTGCGCCGGATCAGTTGCGCCAGCGGATGGCGTTCGCATTGTCCCAGATCCTGGTGGTGTCGGACCTGAACGGCGACCTCGAGGGTCAGCCGCTGGCGCTGGCCGCCTATTACGACCTGTTGCTTCAGCACGCGTTCGGCAATTATCGGGACCTGCTCGAACAAGTAACCCTGACCCCGGTCATGGGGCATTACCTCAGCATGTTTCGCAGCACCAGGGATCTGGTCGCCGGGATCGAGCCGGACGAGAACTACGCGCGCGAGATCATGCAGCTGTTCTCGATCGGACTCATCGAGTTGAACCCGGACGGGACCCCGCGCCTCGACGGGCTGGGCCAGACCATCCCGACCTACGACCAGACCCACATCGTCGGCCTGGCCGAGGCGTTCACCGGCTGGAACTTCGCCGGCGCCGACGGCGGTGACGGCGACTGCGAGCCGTGGGAATGGCGCTGGCCCGAGTCCAACTGGCTGGCCCCGTTGGCGCCGTGTCCGGTCACCGACCCGAATGAGGGGCAGCCGGCCGATTACCACGTCACCGCGGCCAAGACCATCGTCGGCAACGTCGTGCTGCCGGCCGGGCAGACCGCGCGCCAGGACCTGACGATGGCGCTGGACACGCTGTTCGCGCATCCCAACGTCGGACCCTTCCTGAGCTACCGGCTGATTCAGCGGCTGGTGAAGTCCAACCCCAGCCCGGCGTACGTCGCGCGCGTCGCCGCGGTATTCGACGACAACGGCGCCGGGGTCCGCGGTGACCTGGGCGCGACCTTGCGGGCGATCCTGACCGACCACGAAGCGCTGGACCTCTATCAGACCGGAGGCCACGGCAAGCTCAGGGAGCCGCTCCTGCAGTTGACCCAGTTCTATCGGGTCTACCAGGCCACGATCAATCCGGCGTTCGTCGCCGACCCGGACTGCTGCTGGCCGGGGGCCCTGTATCAGCCGGAGGCCTGGTTCGGACAGGGCGCGCTGCGCTCGCCGTCGGTGTTCAACTTCTTCAAGCCCGACTACGCGCAGCCGGGCCCGATCGAGAACTCAGGCCTGGTCTCGCCCGAGTTCCAGATCGCGACCGAGACCCAGGTGGTCAACATCGCCAATCTGTATTTCGCGATGCTGATCTGGTCACCGCCGCCGGACTATCCGTGGATGACCCAGTACCGGATCCAGATCGACGGACTGCGCGCGCTGGCGGGCGACTCCAATGCGCTGGTGGACCGGATCGACAGCGATCTGTTCTACCGCCGGATGGACCCGCTGGCGCGCCAGATCATCGTCAACCGGATCGACCAGATCCCGAGCGGCAACATCGACCAGCGGGTCGGCGAGGCGCTCTACTACGCGCTGACGTCGCCGCAGGCGATGGTGCAACGGTGAGGATGCTCATGAAGAACAACAAAGGCATCGACCTGACCCGCCACAATCTGCTCAAGGCGGCCGGCTACGCCGCGGTCAGCGGTTCGTTCCTCGGCACTGCCGGCCTGCTGCAGCGGGCCCAGGCGGCCAGCCTCGCGGCCAAGGGCAGCGGCTACAAGGCGCTGGTGTGCGTGCTGCTGCAGGGCGGGGCGGACAGCTACAACATCTTCGTCCCGCGGATGATCAACACCGGCAACCCGGCGACCGACTACGACGTTTACGCGCAGACCCGCCAGAACATGGCGGTGGGCTACGACGAGGGCACCGGCACCTGGAGCCCGGCCTCGATCCTGCCGCTGAACGGTACCGATTTCGGGCTGAACCCGATGCTGCCGGGGCTGCAGGGGCTGTATAACGGCGGTCGGCTCGCCGGGGTGCTCAACGTCGGCTCGATGATCGAGCCGGTGACCAAGGCGCAGATTCTGGCCGGCACCGTGACCCTGCCGCCGCAGCTGTTCTCGCATTCGGACCAGTCGATCCAGTGGCAGACCGCGCACGCCGACTCGGTGGTCAACCGCGGCTGGTTCGGCAAGGTCGGGGATCTCCTGAGCGTATTGAACGCGAGTCCCTCGCCGTCGATGAACATCTCGGTGGCCGACACCAACCTGCTCCAGGTCGGCGACACGGTCGTGCCTTATGCGATCGGCACCGACGGGCCGATCGGGCTAGAGACCGGCTGGGATCCCAACGGCGACCGGCTGGCCACCGTGGAGGCGCTGATGGATGGTGCTGCCGGCCTGTTCGAGAGCGAGCACGCCGCGATCAAGCGCCGGGCGCAGGACAACTTCGACCTGATCGACGCGGCGCTGCAGGCCCAGCCGCCGCTGGCGACCGCGTTTCCGAGCACCTGGCTGGGCGATCAGCTCGAGATCGTAGCGCGCATGATCGGTATCCGCGGCGCGCTCGGCGCGAGCCGCCAGACCTTCGTGGTCCAGCTCTGGGGCTGGGACACCCACGACAACCAGCCGGCCGATCTTCCGGGTCTGCTCGCGGAGCTGGACGGCGCGCTGGCCGCGTTCTACTCAGCGACCGTGGAATTGGGTGTCGCGGTCGACGTGACCACCTTCACCCAGACCGAGTTCAGCCGGACGCTGAACTCCAACGGCAACGGCACCGACCACGGCTGGGGCGGGCACCAGCTGGTGCTCGGCGATGCGGTCGCCGGGGGCCAGCTTTACGGCACCGCGCCGGACCTGACCCTGGACGGGCCCGACGACCTCGACCGCGGGCGGATCGTCCCGACGGCCTCGGTCGAGCAGTACGCCGCGACGCTGGCAACCTGGTTCGGGGTCCAGGGCGGCGACCTCGGCACCGTGTTCCCCAACCTCGGCAACTTCGGCGCCAGCGACCTGGGGTTCATGGTCTGACCACTACGTATTGAAGTTGTCCGGTGCTTGAGCTTTAATCCGCGCCGCGACGCTCCCGGCAACGCCCTGGAGCGAGAAGCGGTGGCGTCGTGAAGCCGGTCCGGCGCTTGCCCCGGAGTTGGTTCCCGGGCGTCGGATTACCGGCAGGTGTGGGCTCCGCCCACGATGCCGAGTCACCGCCGGCAAGCGGTGACTTCGAGAGATGGATCTACCGGGTCATTCGATTGGTCGCAACGTCTTATCGGTTGCGCCGAGGTCGATCGGCCGTCTCCCGCCTTGCAGCGTCGCGGATCCGGGTTCGTTTGCCCGGCGCCGCTCCCCGGTGTGCGCGCGGGCGGCCCCGAGCGCGGCCAGGTTCATCTCATCTTCGTCAGAGAAACTCCATGAATATCAATATATTGCGGCCCGCCGCGGCGGTGGCTTTGGCCTTGCTTGCGTGCGGCATGGCGGGCGCATGGACCCCGGACGAATGCGACTGGGCGCTGGCGACCGCGCCCGAGCGGGTTCCGGTCCAGCAACCGCATGAGGAAGCCTGGGACCGCGCGTCCTTCGTCCAATACCGCGAGTGGTGCGGGAAGACCGCGGCGGATGCCAGACGGCGTCTTGGCGACGAGTTCGGCGTCGATGCCGGTGACATGTCCGCGCAGCAGGCGATCGCTCGCCTGGCCGAGGAGATCGAGCAGCGCCGGCTCGCACAGGAACGCGAGCTACAGGCACGCGACGAGCGCGAACGGGCTCGCTACGAAGCCGAAGCGCGGCGGCAGGAGGAAAACGCGGCCCGCCAGATGGCAGAGGCGGACCGAATGGCCCGGGAGCAAAACGAGATGCTCAAGGGCCTGGGCGTCGATCTTGGCGGCGGCGTTGACGACGACGAAGCCGACGAC
>JBFJNB010000265.1:0-4674 GCA_041633655.1 Lysobacterales bacterium
ATCGACCTCTCGCGCGTACCCGGAAGCGGCCCCCACGGTCGCATCCTGCCAGAGGATTTCAACGCCTTCGTGAACGGTACCGCGCCCGGCGCCCCGGCGGCGCCCCAGACCCGGCACGGCACCGAGGAAATCAAGGTCATCGGCCTGCGGCGGCTGATCGCCGAGCGCATGAGCGCGAGCAAGCGCACGATCCCGCATTTCGCCTACGTCGAGGAAGTCGACGTCACCGAGCTGGAGGCGCTGCGCGTGCATCTGAACCGCAATGCGGAGCAGCCGCTGAGCTATCTGCCGTTCATCGCCGCGGCGCTGATCAAGGTGCTTAGGGACTTCCCGCAGTGCAACGCGCTGCACGACGCCGACCGCGGGGTGATCGTGCGCCACCATCCGGTGCACTTAGGCGTCGCAACCCAGAGCCCGGACGGGCTCAAGGTCCCGGTCGTGCGCCATGCTGAAGCCTACGGTCTGTGGGATCTGGCGGACCAGATCCGGCGGGTCTCGGAAGCCGCCCGCGACGGCTCGGCCACCCGCGAGGAACTGACCGGCTCGACCATCACGATCACCAGCCTCGGCAAGCTCGGCGGAATCGTCTCGACCCCGGTGATCAACGCGCCCGAGGTCGCGATCATCGGCGTCAACCGGGCGGCCGAACGGCCGATGGTGGTCGGTGGAGCGGTCGCGATCCGGCGCATGATGAACCTGTCGTCGTCGTTCGATCACCGTTTCGTGGACGGCTACGACGCCGCGGCGATGATCCAGGCGCTGAAGGAGCACCTGGAGCACCCGGCGACGATCTTCATTCCCGGCTGAGGTAAACCGCGAGGGTGCGCTCGGCTTGGCTGGCGACGGCCACGTCGGCGCAACCCGGCCGTCGAGGTCGGCTCAGCCGAAGCGCGCCGAGCGCCGGCAAAACATACTGGATCGACGTACGGGTTTCGCTTAGGCTGCTGTGTCATGGGGAACCACCGCGGGTATTTCCGAGGCGCGTTGCTGTTTTTGGCCCTGGCAGTTCTTTGCCCGGCCGCCGGCGGGCCGATCTCAGACGCGGTTGCCGAGGAAACCTACCATCTGGTGATCCGCGGCGGTCGGGTGGTCGATCCCGAGTCGGGGCTCGACGGCGTGCGGCAGGTGGGGATCATCGGGGGGCGCGTGGTCGCGCTCTCGGAGCAACCGCTGCGCGGGCGTGCGGTGCTCGACGCCGACGGCTTGGTGGTGGCCCCCGGGTTCATCGACCTGCACGTGCATGGGCAGGATCTCAAGACCAGCCGCTACCAGGTCATGGACGGTGTAACCACGGCGCTCGACATGGAAGCCGGTGCGTACCCGGTGGCGCCGTGGTACGACTCGCGCGAGGGGCGCTCGCTCAACCACTACGGCGTGGCGGTCGGCCACATTCCCGCCCGCGTTGCACTGAAGCACGGTCTGGAGATTGGACACCTCAACACCAACCCCGAATGGGCCAAGGCGAGCACGAAATTCAAGGAATGGGCCTACGAGGCGGTCGATGATGAACAGCTGACGCGGCTCGAAGCACTGCTCGAGCAAGGCCTCGAGGACGGAGGACTGGGGCTCGGGTTGGGCATTCAGTACACGCCCGCGGCGAGCCGCGCGGAGATCTTCCGGATATTCAAGCTTGGCGCCCGCCGGGGAGCACCGGTCTTCGTTCATGCCCGCTTCAGTGGCAACCAGGCCGAGGACGGTGGCGTCGACGCCGTCCAAGAGCTGCTGGCCGACGCGGCCGCAAGCGGGGCTTCGCTGCACATCGTGCACGTAACCAGCAACGGGCTCGGGCAGACCGGCACGATCCTCGACATGGTGGACGGGGCCCGGGCCCGGGGCCTGGATGTCTCGGTCGAAGCCTATCCGTATCCGGCCGCCTCGACCTATTTGCAGACGGCCTACTTCGACCCCGGCTGGCAGCAGCGCTACGGCATCTCGTATCAGGATCTGATGTGGGTAGCAACCGGCGAGCGGCTCACCGAGGCGACCTTCGAGAGCTATCGCAAGCAGGGCGGGCTGGTGGTCATTTTCATGATCCCCGAGCGGATCGTCGAACTTGCGCTTCGAACGCCGTACGTGATGGTCGCCTCCGACGGACTGCCGTTTGTGACCGGCCAGGAGCACCCCCGCGCCGCGGGCACGTTCGCGCGCGTGCTCGGGCGCTACGTGCGCGAGCAGAAGCTCATGAGTCTGACCGACGCGCTGCGCAAGGTCTCCTTGATGCCGGCGCAGCGGCTCGAGGGCTACGTGCCCGCGATGAAACGCAAGGGGAGGATCCAGGTTGGGGCCGATGCCGACATCGTGGTGTTCGATCCCGACGAGATCATCGATCGGGCGACCTTCGAGGAACCGATGCAGTTTTCCCACGGCATGGTCCACGTTCTGGTCGGGGGCAGCGTCGTGGTCCGCGCCGGTGCGTTGGTCGAGGGGGTTTTTCCGGGGCAACCGGTTCGTCGCGGTCGGGTGCCCGTCGACTGAGAGCTGACTGGGCTCGCTGTGATGCCAGCTCTGGATTGCTGACGGCGAGCGCCGCATGAAACTCCCGTTCCAGTGGGCTGGCGGTCACTATATCATCGGCACATGCAGGTAGAGTCGGTACCCGGGATCGACGTCGAGGCCGTCCGGGCCGACACCCCCGGCTGCGCCCGCTGCGCGCATTTCAACGCTGCCGGCAGCGCGCTGATGCCGCGCCCGGTGATCGAGGCGATCCGCTCCCACCTGGATCTGGAGGCGGCGATCGACGGCTATCGTGCGGCCGATCGGCAACAGGCGCTGATCGAGGACACCTACCGGGCGTACGCCGAGCTGCTGGGCACGAAACCGGCCAACATCGCGTTGTGCGAGAACGCGACCGATGCGTTTTCGCGCGCGTTGTCGGCGATCGATTTCGAGCCCGGCGACCTGATCCTGACCTCGGAGAACGACTACGTCTCCAACCAGATCACCTACCTGTCGATGGTCAAGCGGCTGAGGGTGCGCCTGGAGCGCATTCCCGAGCACCCGCAGGGCGGGTTCGACCCAGCCGCCGCGGACGATCTGATTCGCGCGCGCCGGCCGCGCCTGGTCGCTTTGTCCCAGGTACCGACCAACTCTGGTCTGATCCAGCCGGTCGCGGCAGTTGCCGGCGCGTGCGCGGACACCGGTGCCTATTACCTGCTGGACGCGTGTCAGTCGATCGGCCAGATGGAGCTCGACGTCGGCTCGCTGGGCTGCGATTTCCTGAGCGCCTCCGCGCGCAAGTTCCTGCGCGGGCCACGCGGGAGCGGGGTGCTGTACTGCTCCGAGCGGGTACTGAACGAGGGGCTCGCGCCGTTGTATCTCGATCTGCGCGGCGCGCGCTGGGCGGCCGCGGATCGTTACGAAGCCGAGTCGAGCGCGCGCCGTTTCGAGACCTGGGAAAACCCCTACGCCCTGGTCATCGGTGCCGGGGTGGCGGTGCGCTACGCGCTCGGGATCGGGCTCGCCGCGATCGAGCGCCACCTGTGCGCGCGCGCCGCCGCGATGCGCGAGGCGCTGGCGGAGCTGCCCGGGCTGCGGGTGCTCGACCGGGGGAAGCGCCGCTGCGCGATCGTGACCTTCACCCTTTCCGCAACTTCGCCCGCGGCGGCCATCGCCCACCTCGACCGCCACGGGATTACCGCCTCGATCAGCCAGCGCGACTATGCCGTCATTGATTTCGACCGCAAGGAGGCGCCTTGGGCGATCCGGGTGGCCCCGCATTGCTACACCAACGCCCAGGACGTCTAACGCCTGCTGGACTCGGTCTCGTCGCTGCCGGACGATCGCGCGTGAAGCCCGCCCTCGCGCAGGGGGTCGGCATGAGAATCCGGGTTAACATCTTCCGGATGCGATTACTGCTTTGCGCATCGGCCCTAGTGGGCGGTTCGGCGGCGGCCGCGCCGGAGCTGATCGACGGACCGTATCCGGTTGCCGCGATCGGCACTCCGCTGGCCGCGAGCGACAATGCGTTCGCTCCCGCGGTTTCGGGCAACGGGCGCTGGGTCGTGTTTCACTCCCGCGCCGGCGACCTCGTCGCCGGCGACGGCAACGGACTCGACGACGTGTTCCTGCTGGACCGCGAGACGCGGCGCTACACGCGGGTGAGCGTCGCGCTCGGCGGGGGCGACGCCAATGGCGCCAGCAACGCGCCGGTGATTTCCGCCGACGGCGGCTTCATTGCGTTTCAGAGCGGCGCGGACAACCTGGTCGTCGGCGACTTCAACGCCCGCGGCGACGTCTTCGTGTACCAGCGCGCGAACGGGACCATCGAGCGGATCAGCATCTCGACCGGCGGCGCGGAGGGCAACTCGAACAGCCGCCACCCGGCGCTGTCTTTCGACGGCCGCTACGTTGCGTTCGCCAGCGACGCCGACAACCTGGTGGCCGGCGATACCAATGGAACGTCCGATATCTTCGTCCACGATCGCGCGAGCGGGGAGACCACGCGGGTCTCGGTGGCCAGCGATGGCTCCGAGGGCGACGCCGTGAGCCTGCTGCCGAGCCTGTCGGCCAACGGCCGCTACGTCGCCTTTCATTCGGAGGCGACCAATTTCTCGGACAACGAGTTCGACGTGCTGGCCGACATCTTTCTCCACGACCGGGTCACCGGTCGCACCGAGCTGATCAACGTATCCACCGCCGGGGTGCGCTCCAATTCGGATTCGGCGGCCGCGGCGG
>JBFJNB010000266.1:0-4673 GCA_041633655.1 Lysobacterales bacterium
ACTCAACCGTCGAGCAACTCGCGCACTGGATCGAAATGGACCCGGGCTTGAGCGCCCGGGCGCTGGCCCTCATCGGCGCGCGGGGGGCGCGGCCGCGCTCGCGCCTGGATTCCTTCCCCGAGCTGGCCGCCGGGCTCGGGCGCGACGGACTGAAAGCGCTCGCGGTCAGCGCTGCAACCCGCGCCGCCGGGGCCGAGACCGGCGCCGTCTCGCTCGGCTTCTGGCACCGCTCGGTGCACTGCGCGGTCACCGCTCGGCTGCTGGCCGTGGCGACGGCCTATCGCTCTCCGGACGAGGCCTATCTGGCCGGCCTGCTGCACAACGTCGGCCAGCTGGTGTTCGAATCGATCCATCCGCGCGAATACTCGGGCCTGCGGCGCAAGGCCCGGCGCGATACCCAGCTGCTGCTGCTGGAGCGCGAGCAGTTCGGCGCGGGCCACAACGACGTGGGTGCCCAGTTGATCGAATCGTGGGGGCTGAACTCGTTCCTCGCCGACGCCGCCCGCTACCACCACCAGCCGCTCGGCTACGTGCTCGACGCCCACCCTCTGGTGCGGATCGTGTTTCTCGCCAGTCTGCTCAGTCATGCCGAAACGCGGCCGAGCGAGACCGCGTTCGACGCCGCCGAGCAGTTGTTCGCGCTGGGACAGGCAGCGCTGAGCGACCTGATCGCGAAGGCCGACGAAGCGGTCGCCGGGCTCCGCCGAACCCTCGACCTGACCGGCGGGCGAGACGCCGAAAGCGTCGGGGCCGACCCGCGCGCAGCCGACCGGCGTCTGGCCCGCGCGGTGGCCCGCATCGCGCTGTTGGACGGGATTCGCCCGCGCCTGAACCGCGCCACCGACCGCGCCGCGCTGCTCGAGGCGATCCGGCACGGGGCGCGGGTGATTCTGGCCGAGGGGCCGAGCCTGTTCTTCTTTCTCGACCCCGAAGGCGAGGTTCTGATCGGCGAGAGCCCGGGGTCGGACGACGACCTCGTCGCCGAGCTGCGGATTCGCGCAGAGGCCAGCGGCAGCCTGGTCTCGCGCTGCCTCACCGGGCACCGCGTGGTCCATTCCTTGGACGAGGAAACCCCGCCGCTGACCGTGATCGACCGCCAGATCATCGGCCACCTGGATACCGCCGGCATGCTGTGCGTGCCGCTGATCGGGGACGAGATCCGGCTCGGAGCCCTGGTCGTGGGGGTCGAGCGCGAGCAGTCGCCGCGGATCGAGGAGAGCCGGGACGTGCTGCAGGCATTCGCGGCCGAGGCGGCCACACAGCTTGCATCGATCATGCAGCGGGCCGCGGGGACGACCACCCCCGGGGAGCGCAACGCGGCCGACGCGCGCACCCGTCAGATCGTGCACGAGGTCAACAATCCGCTGAGCATCGCGCGCAACTACCTTCAGGTGCTCGGCATGAAGCTCGGCAGCACCCATCCCGCGAGCAAGGACCTGAAGGTCATCGAGGAGGAGCTGGTGCGGGTCAGCGAGCTGGTGCTGCAACTGACCGAGGCACCCGGCGCACCGGGTCCACCGGTCAAACCCGAGCGCGAGACGGTGACCTTGAACGGGCTGATCACCGACCTTGTCCGGGTATCGCGCGAGTCGCTGTTCCTGCCCAAGCAGATCGAGGTCGAACTTGCGCTCGACGAGGAGCTGCCGCCGATCCTGAGCAGCGCCAGTTCGCTGAAGCAGATCCTGATCAACCTGGTGCAGAACGCGAGCGAGGCGATGACCGAGGGCGGCAGGCTCAGGATCCGCACCCGCGACTGGCATCGGGTCGATGAAACCCCGTTCGTCGAAATCGAGATCACCGACAACGGGCCCGGGATACCGACCGAGATCCAGCAGCGGCTGTTTGAGCCGCTGACCAGCGCCAAGGGCCGGGGGCACGCCGGTCTGGGACTGTCCATCGTCAAACGCCTGGTCGAGGACCTGGGCGGCTCTATCGGTTACCAGAGCAACGAGCACGAGGGGACCACGTTTCGGGTGTTGCTGCCGCGGGTGCTCGGCGAGCGCCGGGCGTCCGCCAAACCGGGGTAGGAGCCCGGTGCGGGCCAGCCACCCGACCGAGGGGATCAAATAACAATAACGAACGGGGATAAATAGATGAACGAATCACCGGCCAGAATACTCGTCGCCGATGACGATCCGCGCATGCTCGACAGCCTCCGCGAATTGATCGCGCCCCACGGTCACGAGGTCGGTACCGCGGGCAGCGGCGCCGAGGCGATCGCGATGCTGGAGCGGCGCCATTTCGACGTGCTGCTGCTGGACCTGATGATGCCCGGCGTCAACGGATTGGAGGTGATGGACTTCGTCAACAAAAAAGGCCTCGACGTCAGCGTGATCGTGGTCAGCGGCGACACCTCGGTCGACAGCGCGATCCGCTCGCTCAGGCGCGGGGCCCACGACTACCTGCGCAAGCCCTACGCGCCCGAAGTGCTGATCCGCACGCTCGAGAACACGCTGAAGAAGCGTATGCTCGAGCGCGAAAACCGCACGATCCAGGGCAAGCTGCAGCAATCCGAGAAGCTCTACCGGTACATGGTCAACAGCTCCCCGGACATCATCTACATGCTCGATCAGAAGGGCCGTTTCACGTTCATCAACGCGCGCATCGAAAAACTGCTCGGCTACCGGCCGGCCGAGCTGATCGGCCAGCACTACTCGATGCTGGTCCCTTCGGAGGACATGGAGGAAGCCCATTACGCGTTCAACGAACGACGCACCGGCGAGCGCGCCAGCCGCAACGTCGAGATGCGCCTGAAGTGCAGGGACCGTGCGCGTTCGCCGCGCCATTTCGACACCAACACGCTGCCGATCGAGCTGAGCGCGATGGGGATGTATGTGGTTCCCGAGGGCTCCGCCAACAAACACTATGTCGGCACCTACGGGGTCGCGCGCGACATCACCGAGCGCAAGCACTCCGAGGAGATCATCCGCTACCAGGCGTTCCACGACCTGTTGACCGGGCTTCCCAACCGGGCGCTGTTCAAGGACCGGTTGAAGCTCGCGATCCCCCAGGCGCGGCGGCGCGATCGCCTGCTGGCGGTCATGTTCCTCGATCTGGACCGGTTCAAGGTGGTCAACGACACCCTCGGCCACGTGCGCGGCGACGAGCTGCTGCAACTGGTCGCCACGCGGCTGACCGGCTGCATGCGCGAGGGCGACACCATCGCGCGCGTCGGCGGCGACGAGTTTATGATCCTGATCCCGCACCTGAAGCGGCGCGAAGACGCGGCCCAAACCGCGCGCAAGATCATCGGTGAACTGGACCGCCCGTTCATGCTCCAGGGGCGGGAGGTGTTCGTCAGCACCAGCATCGGAATCGCGCTGTGCCCCGACCACGGCGACAACATGGATGTGCTGATCCGCAACGCCGACATCGCGATGTACCACATCAAGGAGCAGGGGCGCGACGGGTACGAATTCTTCGACGAGCGCATGAAGGTCAAATTCTCCCATTTCCTATCCCTGGAAACCGGCATTCGCAAGGCGCTGGAGGAGAATCGCTTCGAGCTGCGCTACCAGCCGCTGGTCGACACCTCGCGCGCCACAGTGGTCGGGGTCGAGGCGCTGATCCGATGGCACCATCCGACCCGCGGCATGCTCGCGCCGGCCGAGTTCATCCCGCACGCCGAGGAGTGCGGGCTGATCGTGCCGATCGGCAACTGGGTACTGGAACAGGCCTGCGCTGACCTGAAGAGTTGGCGCGAGGCCAGTGCGCAGCCGCTGCGCCTGGCGATCAATTTGTCCGCGCTGCAGCTGGCGCACGACGAGGTCGACAGCATCACCGCGATGCTCGCCGCGCACGGGATTCCGGGCGATGCGCTGGAGCTGGAGCTGACCGAGAACGTGATCATGAAAGACATCGACAACGTGGTCAAAAAGCTCAACCGGCTCAGCAAGCACGGCATCCGGATCGCGATCGACGACTTCGGCACCGGCTATTCCTCGCTTTCTTATCTGCAGAAGCTGCCGATCCACACGATCAAGATCGATCGCTCATTCGTCAACGACATGCGCTCCGACAACACGCAGACCTCGATCGTCAACGCGGTGATCGCGATGGCGCGGGGGCTTGGAATGAATCTGATCGCCGAGGGAGTCGAGACCAGCGAGCAACTCGCGCACCTGAGGGCGCTGGGCTGCGAGGTGATGCAGGGATTCCTGTTCAGCGAGCCGCTGCCGGCGCACGAGCTGATGGAGGCGCTGCGCCGCGGCGACTTCGTGGCGGGCTTGAGCGGGCGCGGAGCCGCTTAAGGGGATCGTCTTCGATCCCACCTGGGTCCGGCCAAAGGCGGCGCCCTTCTTTCGCTGACGCGAAAACCGGCCGCGGGCCTTGGGCCTGGTGACTCTTCTTCCGTGGAGTTTGATGGGCGTCTTCGATCCCACCTGGGTCCGGCCAAAGGCGGCGCCCTTCGGGTCATCGCGTGGTCTTCGATCCTTCGTGGGTCCGGCCCGAGCCGAGCCTCTTCTTTCGGCGGCGCCGAAAACCGAAACTCGTCTCGGGCCTCACCCGTCGCAGCCCGTGCCGGTCGAAACCGGACGCGTGCCTTGGGCCTGGCGACTCTTCTTCCGTGGAGATTGATGGGCGTCTTCGATCCCACCCCATGGAGCAGCTTCCAAGTCTTCGCTCCAGCCTGGATCCGCAGCGAAGGCTTCCCTGCCACCGCCACGTACCGC
>JBFJNB010000267.1:0-4666 GCA_041633655.1 Lysobacterales bacterium
GTCTCCCCGGCCCAGCTTCGTAATGCCCACTTCACCGAACGGGTCCTCGAGACCTTGTCCCGCCATGCGCTATCCCCGGATCGCCTCGAGCTGGAGATCACCGAGCGCTTGCTCGAGGAGCCGAACGCCGACACCCACGATGTGCTCGAGGCGCTGGCCGAGTCCGGGATCGGCCTGAGCATCCATGATTTCGCGACCGGGCAGACCTCATTGCGGGCGCTGCCCGATCACCCGATCACCGCGCTCAAGATCGATCGCAGCTTCGTCGCCGGGGCCATCGACAACCCCCACGAGCGCCTGCTGATCGAATCCCTGGTGCGCCTCGCCCATGGCCTCGGGCTCCCGGTGGTAGCCCAGGGGATCGAGAGCCGCGAGCAGCTGGATCTGGTGCGCGAGCTGGGCTGCGACGCGGGCCAGGGATATCTGTTCAGCCACCCGATCAGCCTCGAGCAGCTCGAGTGCTTTGTCGCCGGACAAGCGACCCGCCAGGATCAGTTCCGCGACGCGCGGCCGCCGGGGCGATCCACGCCGGCAAGGGTTCCGAACCCAGACACCGGTAAAGTAGTCGTCAAATAAGCCGATATGTTAGTTCGTCCACGGATAACGTGTCGGTCACTGCGGTGAGTCTTACTGAAGCCAAAATAGCCGTTTCTTCGGTCCAGATGGGTATGTTCGTCTGCAGGTTGGACCGACCCTGGCTGGGGACGCCGTTCCCACTCCAGGGTTTCCGCGTCAGTGGCTCCGAGGAAATCGCGAAACTGAATCGGCTGTGCCGGTACGTGCACGTCGACCTGCGCCTCGGCGAGGCTCCCGATCCGCGACTGATCATCAGCGAATCGGACGCGAACGACGAAAACCCGAAGGTCAGGGAAATCCGGGACCTGCACGAGTTCGATTACCCGCAGCAAACCACGCTGCGATCGGAACTGGAGCACGCAACCCCCGCGTACGAAGCGCTGAACGAGCGCGTGGGCCAGGTCATGCGCGACCTGCGCGAGGGCAAGGATCTCGACTTCGAGGCTCTGCGCGAGGGCATCGACGCGATGATCGACAGCGTCATCCGCAACCCGGACGCGTTCGCGTGCCTGATCGAATTGAAGCGCAAGGACATCTACGCCTACCGCCACTCGCTCGGGGCTTCGGTCTGGGCGGCTACATTCGGGCGGCACCTGGGCATGCCGCGCGCCAATATCGACATCCTGGCCCAGGGCGGGCTGGTCCTCGACGTCGGCAAGGCTCGCCTGCCGCTGGACCTGTTGAATAAAACCGGGCGCCTGAGCGATGAGGAAATGGCCGTGATGCGCTCGCACGTAGAGCACAGCGTGGAAATTCTGAAGGCCACCGCCGGGGTCCCCGAGCCGGTCATCGAGATGGTCGCCACGCATCACGAGCGCTACGACGGCCGCGGCTACCCGAACGGCTACCAGGCCGGCCAGATTCCGATGTTCGGGCGCATCGCCGGTATCGTCGACACCTACGACGCGCTGACCAGCCCCAGAGTCTACGCCAAGCCGATGTCGCCCCACGGCGCGGTCAACGTGCTGTACGAATGGCGCGACATGGATTTCCAGAAGGAGCTGGTGGAGCAGTTCATTCAGGCCGTCGGCATCTACCCGACCGGCACCCTGGTCGAACTCTCCACCGGCGAGGTCGCGGTGATCATCTCGCTCAACGGGATGCGCCGTCTGCATCCGCGGCTGATGATCATCCTCGATCCCGACAAGAAGCCCTATCCGGAGTTTCGCGAGATCGATCTGAGAGACGGCATCGGCAGCGACGACCCGATCACGATCCGCCGCGGGCTGCCGCCCGGTGCCTACGGGGTCGACCCCGAGGACATGTTTCTTTAGTGCTCGAAGACGCCCTCACCAAGGTCAACAACCGGGTCACGTTTCTCGGCCTGCTGCGGCGCCACTGCGAGCAGAGCCTGAACATGGGCAGCACGATGGGCCTGCTGGTCGCCGACATCACCCGATTTCACAAGATCAACTCGGCGTTCGGGTACCGTGCCGGCGACGCGGTGCTGGGACAGTTCGCCAAGGCCATGACCCAGGTCGCGCGCAAACGCGATCTGGTGGCGCGCCTCGGTGACGACGAGTTCGCGCTGATCCTGCCGGGGATCATGAACGAGGGGCACGCGGTGCTGGCCGCGGCCAAGTTGCTGCGTATCCTCGAGGTGCCGTTCGTGGTGGCCGAAAACCAGATTCGGGTCTCCGCGTCGATCGGGATCGCGGTGTGCCCGGCCCACGGCAGCCATTCCGAAAACCTCCTGGGCAAGGCCGAGGAGGCGCTCCGCCACGCCCGCGCAACCGGGCTGGCGTATGCCACCGCGAAGGCCGAAAAGCAGCATCGATGGAGCGACAAAGACATGGAGTTCGAGCTGCAGACGGCGATCGCGGCCGGCGAGCTGGAGCTGCACTACCAGCCCAAGCTCGACGTGCGCAGCAAGACTCCGATCGGGGCCGAGGCGTTGATACGCTGGAACAGCCCGGTACGCGGCGAGGTCGGACCGGGCGATTTCATCGTCGTGGCGGAGCAGTCCGGGCTGATCACCGGAATGACCCAGTGGGCGATCAACACCGCGCTTCGCCAATCGCAGCAATGGCCGCACGACGGCGCCAGCGTCGCGGTCAATCTGTCGGCCAGCATCCTCAACGATCAAACCCTGATCGACCTGTTGCGCGGGTCGCTGGGGATCTGGGAGGCAAAGGCCGATCGACTGATCCTAGAGGTCACCGAGAGCTCGGCGATGGCGGACCCGGAATCGAGCTTCGAGCTGTTCCGCCGGATCAAGCACCTGGGGGCCCGCATCTCGCTCGACGATTTCGGCACCGGCTATTCATCCCTGGCGTATTTCAGGAATATTCCGGCCGATGAACTGAAGCTCGACCGCAGCTTCGTCAGCGCGATGCTGAAGGACCGGGCCGATCGCCGAATCGCCAGGCTGGTGATCGACCTGGCACACGCGTTTGGCATGACCGTGGTCGCCGAGGGGGTCGAGGACGCCGACACCTACCGGCTGCTGGCCAAGCTGGGTTGCGACCACGCGCAGGGCTTTTTCATCGGCAAGCCGATGCCGCAGGCCGAGTTCTGTGCCTGGCTCAGGCACTATCAGGGACTGACCCGTGCGGGCCCCCGACTGGCCCGCGCCGGCACCCAACCGGCGGCTGCCGCGAAGCGGCGGGCCCTGGGTTAACCCGACCAGTCGGCCTCGGCGCGGCCGACCAGCCAGTCCGGATACCAGTCGGCGTACAGCAGGCTCGCGAGGCCGCTCGGTCGAAACCGGCGCCACTGTCCCTCCGGCTGCGCCAGTCGATCCGCGATCGCCAGCAGCGCGCGCGGATTGAATCCCAGCCCCATGTGGGCGCCACCGACGTGGACGTTTTCGACGTCGTAGCGCCGCGAGTGCTCGACCGTGCTCTGCCAGGCTACGATTCCGTCGGCGCGGGTGTAAAGCGCGGTGGTCGGAACCGGCGGTGGCTCGGCCAGGCGCACCAGCAGTTCCTCCCCATAGGCGTCGATCTTGCCGCTGATGAACTCGTATATCGTGCGCACGTTCGAGCTCTCCGGGCGCCCGCGAAACGGGCTCCCGAGCGTGATCACCGAGCGCACCGCGGGGGTGAACTCGCGCGCCAGCTCGCGCGCGTACAAACCTCCCAGACTCCAGCCGATCAGGCTGACCTTGCGCCGGTAGCGGGTCTTGAGCTCGGACAGGCGCGCGGCGATGCGCTGATACAAGTCGTCGGAGTAGCCCAGGTTGGTGCCGAGCTTCCAGCGATGACCGGCGTAGCCCAGACGGATCAGAAACCGGCGCAGAAAATAGGTCGAGCGCGAGCTGGCGAGGAACCCGGGCAGCACCAGCACCGGATGGCCGTCGCCACGGGGGAGTCGCCGCTCCAGCGCACGCAGTGGCAACATCCCGAGCGCGTCGAACCAGGCCCGGGCCTCCAGCGCCAGCAGCACCTTCGAGGGCGCCGGAGGCGCGCGCCGGCTGGGGGTGCTCACCGGGGGCTCCCGCGCAGGCGCTTGAGCGTCTGTTCCAGCGCGGTGGCCGCCGCGCGCAGCTCGCGCGCGACCGGGCTCGCCGGCCGGTCGTCCGGCGCCGCCGGCGACGACACCGCGGACGGGCTCGCCACCGCCGCTTCGAGGTCGTCCAGCGCCGCTTCCAGGTCGGCTCCGAGCTGCTGCGGATCGGGGATGATCTCGCGGCACGAGGTGAGCCCGATCGACAGCCGCCCGGCGTAGCTGAACACCACGACGATCAGGCCCATACCGTCGAGGATCGGCGCGGTGCCGATCGAGTGTTTGATCGGCGCGCCGGCAAAATACAGCGGCACCTGGGGCCCCGGCACGTTGGTGATCACCAGGTTGAAGAACGGCCGATGGCGTTCTCCCAACCGCGCCCGGGTGTACAGCCGCGCTGCCAGCGCGGCGGTCTCCGACGGGATGAACTCGGCGATCCGATTGGCCGGCAGCGCGCTCGAATAGACCTTCGAGCCGACCGTGTTCAGGCGGATCCGGGACAGCCGTTGGAGCGGATCGTCGGTCAGCGTCTCCAGGTTCACCAGCATCGCCGAGACCTGGTTGCCGGCCTGCCCGCGATGCTGCGCGCCGCGCACCGACACCGGCGCCATCGCCACCAGCGGTCGCGCCGGCAGCGCGCCAC
>JBFJNB010000268.1:0-4659 GCA_041633655.1 Lysobacterales bacterium
CACGACCGGCGTTCCCGCGCTCATCACATTCCAGTACGACGCGGGTGTGCCGTCGTCGTGGCAATGGCAAGGCGGCGTGCAGATGGCGCTGCTGTATGCCTATTGGGGGGTCACGACGATCCTGTTGTTCTGGGCCGCGATCATCCGCGCGACCCGCGAATGGGGCGGAGCCCGGTCACAGGGCAAGGCGTTCGGGATTCTCGACGGCGGACGCGGGTTGGTCTCGGCCGGGATCGCGGTCGGCGCGGTCGCGGTGCTGGCGCTGTATCTCCCGGCCGATGCGACGCTCGCCGACGAGCAGCAGCGCCGCGAGGGCTTTCGAGCGGTGATCCTTTTGTACTCTGCCGCCACGTTCCTGACCGGGGTGCTGACCTGGCTTGCGCTGCCGGAGATGAAACCGGCGACCGCGATGGCGCGCCATCCGCTGAGCGGGATGGGGCAGGTGATCCGCCGTCCGCTGGCCTGGGCCCAGGCCGCGGTCATCGTCTGCGCCTATTGCGGCTACAAGGGGGTCGACAACTACTCGCTGTATGCGGTCCAGGTGCTGGGCATGGACGAGGTCGAGGGCGCCCGCTTCACCGCGTATGCCACCTATCTGCGCCCGCTGGCGGCGATCGGCGCCGGCTTCCTCGCCGACCGCTACTCCGCCGGCCGCATCATCGGGGTGATCTTCCTGGTTCTGGGGGTGGCCTATGCCGGGATCGCGATCGCGAACCCCGCCGGCGCCTGGCTCAACGTCATCTACGCCAACATCTTCGTGACGATGTTCGGAGTATTCGCGCTGCGTGGCGTCTACTTCGCGCTGCTGGCCGAGACCCACACCCCGAAACACCTGACCGGCACCACCGTCGGCCTGGTCTCGTTCATCGGCTACACCCCGGAAATCTTCTTCGCCCCGATCACGGGGCGGATCCTGGACGCCGCCCCCGGGCTCCCCGGGTTCCGGCATTACTTCCTGTTCCTGGCCGCGGTCGCCGCGATCGGCCTGCTCGTCATCGTCTGGCTGACCTGGCTGAACCGCGCCGCCGCCCGGCCGTCCCGAGCGCCGATATTGCGCCTCAGGTGAGGTTGCTGACGAAAATCCCGATCAGGGCCAGCGGGGCGACGATGCGCATCAGCCAAAGCCACGCCTCGTAGGCCCAGGGCCGGTCGATGGCGAGCTCGTCGCGCGAACTCGCCGGGCGCACCCACCAGCCGACGAACAGCGCCATCAGCAGCGCACCGACCGGAAGCATGATGTTCGCGGTCAGGTAGTCGATCAGGTCGAAGATGGTCGCTTCGGCGAAGCGGCCGATGCGCCCGAGCGGGTGGAAGTCGGCCCAGTGGTTGAACGACAGCACCGTGGCGATCCCCAGCACCCAGGCGGTAACGCCGGCCAGGATCGCCGCCCGCTGACGAGTGATGCCCCGGGATTCAACCGCCCACGCGACCATCGGCTCCATCAGCGCGATCGTCGAGGTCAGCGCGGCGACGGTCAGGAGCGCGAAGAAGATCGTCCCGAACAGCAGTCCCGCCGGCATGTTGCCGATCGCCAGCGGGAAGGTCACGAAGATCAGGCCGGGCCCTTCGGCCGGATCGAGTCCGTTGGCGAACACCAGCGGGAAGATCGCCAGCCCGGCCAGCAGCGCGACCAGCGTGTCGGCGGCGGCGATCGCGAACGACATGCGCGGGATCGAGATGTCCCTCGGCAGATAGGAGCCATAGGTCATCATCAGCGCCATCGCCACGCCGATCGAGAAGAACGCCTGGCCGACCGCCTCCAGCGCAACCGGACCGGTGATCTTGGAAAAATCGAAATCGAACAGGAACCCGAATCCGGCGGCGAAATCGCCGGTGACCGCGCTGTAGCCGACCATGATCAGAAGCGCCACGAACAGCGCCGGCATCAACACCTTGACCGCGCGCTCGATGCCCCGGTTCAGGCCCCGGATCACGATCAGCACGGTCAGCGCCATGAACACCCCGTGCCATATCGTCATGCGCCAGGGATCGGCCAGCACCGCCTGGAACGTCGCCGGCGCCGTCTCCCCGGTGATTCCGGTGAGACCGCCGGCACCGGCCTTGAACGCGTAGGCGACCGCCCAGCCCGCGATCACGCTGTAGTAGGACAGGATCAGAAAGGCGGTCAGCATCCCCAGCCACCCGACCAGACCCCACCAGGGGGAACGCCCCTCGGCGCGCGCCAGGTTGCGCATCGCCAGCGGAGGGCTCTGGCGGCCGCGGCGGCCGATCAGGGTCTCACCGACCAGGATCGGAATTGCGACCAGCAGCACCGCAATCAGGTAAACCAGTACGAATGCGCCGCCGCCATTGGCCCCGGCCATGTAGGGGAACTTCCAGATGTTGCCCAGGCCCACCGCGGCGCCGACCGCGGCCATCAGAAACGTCAGCCGCGACGACCAGGTTGGATGCGCCGGTTGCACCTGCATGAACTATCCCTCCAAGATCCCTGCGGCTTCAAGTATGGCCGACCGATAGCGTAGACTGGCCGGCCCGATCAATCCAAGGGTATCAAATGGCTGTCGACTCAGACGAGCTGATCGCCGCCGCTAAGGCGGTACGGGCCAGGGCCTACGCGCCGTATTCGAACTACTTCGTCGGCGCCGCGATCTTGGACGAGCACGGGCGCGTCCACGTCGGCTGCAACGTCGAGAACGGCGTCTACCCGCAGGGATCGTGTGCCGAGCAGAACGCGATCGGCGCGATGGTCGCCGCCGGCGGCACCCGCATCCAGGCGGTCGCCATCGTCGGCGGGTCGGCGACCGCGACCGATGACTGCTCCCCGTGCGGGGCCTGCCGCCAGCGGCTGCGCGAATTCTCCGACGACGAGACCGACATCGTCCTGCTCGACGCCCGCGGCGCCCCGGGGCATTACCGTATCCACCAGCTCCTGCCGGCCGCGTTCCGCGCGCCGCGCCGATTCGTGCCCAGTTCTGGGTCTTGAGGCCGGGCCCCGCTCGAAGTGCCGGGTGCGATCGATATCTTGAGATCGATGACACTGATAGACACAATGACACTGCAGTGATAGGCTCGGACGATGACCTCGTCCTCTCAAGAGCCGCTGGTAGGCGTATCGGAGGCTGGGCGCGTGTTGGGCGTTTCGGTCTCCACGATCTGGAGGATGATCCGTCGGGGCGCCCTTCCGAGCATTCGCCGCGGGGGGCGTCGCTGGATACCCCGGGAAGCGCTGGAAAGCGGTGCGCGGGAACGGCAAACGGTGCCACCGCTGCGAACCGACCATCCGATTTTCCGTCTGGTCGGCGCTGGCCGTAGCGGCGGCCATGGTCCGGGCGCTCGGGACAAGCACGCCATCCTCGACGAATGAGGAGAGCGGTCCTGTGGGACTCGAGCGCCATTCTGGCGCTGCTGGACGCTGACGACGCCGACCATCGACGCGCTGCCCGGACCGCCCGCGCAATTGCCACCGAAGCGCGCCCGAGCTTCATCACGAACTACATCGAGGTTGAAGCCCACGCCTTGTTGCTGCGCAAGCTGGGCCGGGCATTGGCACGCGAGTGGTTGCTCTCGGGTGGGCTCAGCGTCATTCGCGTTCTGCCGCGGGAGGAAGACCGGGCCAAAGAAATCCTCACTCGCTACGCCGACAAGGACTGGAGCCTGTGCGACGCGATTTCGTTTGCGGTGATCGAGGGACGCGGGGCCAGCGCCGCGTTCACCTTCGATCATCATTTCGTTCAGTACGGCCGATTCAAAGTCCTGGGCTTGCCGTCGTGAGCATGTCGAGGCCTTGATCTTTGATCTGTTGATTCAGGGCCGGGACGCGCTCGCTCCATACGCCCTGTAGCTGCGCGAGCTGAGCCTCGATCGCGGCGGTCAGTTCCCGCTTGACCGCGAGCGCCTGGGTGGTGGGCGCGTGGTCGCCGATCGCGACCAGTCGCATCAGCGCGGTCAGCTTGTTGTTGAGTCGGATCGGGTAGTTGAGCGGGTCCTGGCGGCTCTGGTTCTGGGTCTGGTACAGGGTTTTTTCGATCGTATCCAGCGTCTCCAGCACCGCGGTGATCTCGACCTCCAGCGGGGAAGGATCGACGCTGCCACCGCGTTCCTGCTTCAGCCGCTTCTGCAGCCCTTCCAGTTGTCCTCGCAGGGTCCTGATCCGCTTGATCTCGCCGTGGGTGCGCGAGAGCAGATCGCGGGCTTCGATGATGAAGTCGAACTGCGCCTGGTAGTCGGCGGGATCTGCCTCGGAGCGCGGGTCGGCCCACACCTCGAACTCGGTCTCCTGCCGCTGGTCGCCGACGGTCAACCGGGCGCGGTAGCTCCCTGGCACGGCCAGCGGGCCGCCAGGCATGTCGGCCCACATGACCAGGCCATCGAAGCGCTCCATCCCGGGATAGGCCAGGTCCCAGACGTGGCGGTTGAGCCCGGCATCGGCGGTCAGCACTTTGGTATCGGGCGGGGCGTTGGGGTCGTCTTTCTTTTTCTTCTCACTATCGTCTTCGTCGTCCTCGGTCCCGGGCGGGGGCTTGCGGGTCCAGGTCCAGATCGGTTCGTTCCCATCGCCCGCGAACAACGCCAGCGACACCTCGACGCCGGCGGCCGGCTCCTCGGCCAGGTGGTAGTAGATCGCGACCCCCGGGTGCGGATTGGTGCCGGCGTTGTCGGTCTCCTCGGCGCGCTCGAACCCGGCGGCCAGCCGGTAGG
>JBFJNB010000269.1:0-4654 GCA_041633655.1 Lysobacterales bacterium
GCCCACGGCGAGGAGGTCCGGCAGACCTTGGAGACCGACGAACCGGTGGGCCGCCGGCTCGATTTTCTGATGCAGGAACTGCACCGCGAGGCCAACACGCTGGGAGCCAAGTCGAGCGACACCCGCACCACCCAGGCCTCGATCGACCTGAAAGTGTTGATCGAACAGATGCGCGAGCAGGTTCAGAACATTGAGTGAGCAGCGTGCCAACGGGGTGTTCATCATCGCCGCCCCGTCCGGGGCCGGGAAGACCAGCCTGGTCGCGGCGCTGCTGGAACATGCCGATGCCCTGACGCTGTCGATCTCGCACACGACGCGGCCGCCGCGCCCCGGCGAGCGCGACGGTGAGCATTACCACTTCGTTAGCGCCGAGGCCTACCAGGAGATGGTTTCGGCCGGCGAGTTCCTGGAGCACGCCACGGTTCATGGGCACGGCTACGGGACCTCGCGCGCCGGCGTGCTCGCGCAGCTCGATCGCGGCCTGGACGTGGTCTGCGAGATCGATTGGCAGGGCGCGCGCCAGATCAAGGCGCTGCTGCCGGGGGCGGTTGGGATCTTCATCCTGCCGCCGTCCCGCGCGGCGCTGGCCGAGCGGCTCCGCCGGCGCGCCCAGGACAGCGAGGCGGTGATCGCCCGCCGGCTCGACGCCGCGGTGGTCGAGATGAGCCGTTACCGCGAGTTCGACTATCTCGTAATCAACGACGACTTTGAAACCGCGCTCCAAGACCTCATATCGGTGGTCCGGGCGGTCCGGCTGGGCACCGAGCGTCAGTCGCGGCGGCACCGGGAATTGGTGGCCGAGTTGGTGGGAGAGGATGCATTGCATTCCCATGCCCGGTAAAATCGACGACGCCCCCGGGGCACAAGACAATTTGGAGCAAACGACAATCGATGGCCAGAATTACCGTAGAAGACTGCCTTGAGCGCGTGGACAATCGCTTTGAGCTGGTGCTGATGGCGACCCGCCGCGCGCGCCAGATCGCCAACGGCGCCGACCCGCTGGTGGAGTGGGAGAACGACAAGCCGACCGTGGTCGCGCTGCGCGAGATCGCTGACGGCGAAATCGACGCGCGCACCCTGGAGGAACTCGAGCGCCGGGAACAGGAGCTGCTCGATCAGGAGGCCATCGCCGAAGCCGCCCGCGAAGCCCTGGAAGGCTGACCGATGCAACCGGCCCTGTCAGCGACGCCGCGAGCGCAACATGGACAAGGCCATCACCGCCCCCGCCACTCCCGCCCCCGACCTGGTTAAAGCCTTCCGCGGGCTGAGGCGCGCACTCAAGTACCTGCCACGGCGCCAGATCAAGAAGATCCGGCAGGCATTCCAGTTCGGCGCCGAGGCCCACCGCGGCCAGACCCGCAAGAGCGGGGAAGCGTTCATCCACCACCCGCTGGCGGTGGCCGGGATCCTGGCCGACATGAACCTGGATACCGAGACCATCATCGCGGCGCTACTGCACGACACCATCGAGGACACCCTGCTGACCAAGGAGGAGGTCGACGAACGCTTCGGGGAAACGGTCGGCAAGCTGGTCGACGGGGTCACCAAGCTGGATCGGGTGCAATTCGGCAGCGCGCGCCGGGCCGCCGCGGAGAGCTTCCGCAAGATGCTGCTGGCGATGTCGGACGACATCCGGGTGATCCTGATCAAGCTGGCCGATCGCCTGCACAACATGCGCACCCTGACCGCGATGCGGCCAGTGGCGCGGCGGCGGATCGCGCGCGAAACCCTGGACGTCTACGCGCCGATCGCCCATCGGCTCGGCATGGACGGGGTCAAGCGCGAACTGCAGGAACTGGGGTTCAAGCACCTGCACCCGATGCGCTACCGGGTACTGGCGAAGCAGGTGCGGCTGGCCGAAGGCCGCAGTCAGGAGAAGCTGAACACGATCCAGACCGCGCTCAAGACCCGGCTCGATGCAGCGGGCATCCGCTGCCGGATCGAGGGTCGGGTCAAGACCCCGTACAGCATCTACAGCAAGATGAAGTCCAAGACCGGCTCGTTCCGCGACACGATGGACATCCTGGGCTTTCGGATCGTGGTCGACAAGGTCACCAACTGCTACCAGGCCCTCGGCGTGGTCCACAACCTGTACAAGCCCCGCAGCGGGCGCTTCAAGGACTACATCGCGATCCCGAAGTCGAACGGCTACCAGGCGCTGCACACGGTGCTGTTCGGGCCGTTCAAAGACCCCATCGAGATCCAGATCCGAACCGCCGAAATGGATGCGGTGGCCGAGAGCGGGATCGCCGCCCACTGGGCCTACAAGAGCGAGGACGGGCACTCGCCGACCGCGGCGCGGGCGCGCGCGTGGCTGCTGCGGCTGCTGGACATGCAGCGCCAGGCGGGCGATCCGATCGAGTTCCTGGAGCACGTGAAGGTCGATCTGTTTCCGGACGAGGTGTACGTGTTCACGCCGCACGGCGACATCAAGGAGCTGCCGCGCAACGCCACTGTGCTGGATTTCGCCTATGCGGTGCATACCGGGGTCGGCAACCACGCGGTCCACGCCTGGGTCGACAAGACGCTCTGCCCGCTGCACCACCGGCTGTCCAGCGGCGAGACGGTCAAGATCATCACCGCCCCCTCGGCGCAGCCGCGGCCGAGCTGGCTCGAGTTCGTCGTGACCTCCAAGGCGCGCACCGCGGTGCGCCACTTTCTGAAGAACTTGGCCCACGAGGAGGCGATCGAGGTGGGTCACCGGATCCTGGACAAGGCGCTGGCCGCGCTCGGCTACTCGCTCGACACCGTGGGCGAGGAGCGGCTCGAGGAGTACCTCAGGAACGCCAAGCTCAAACGTCTCGAGGAGCTGCTGGCCGACGTGGCGCTCGGCAACCGAATGCCGCGGATGGTCGCCCGGCAACTGATCGAGGGCATCCGAATCCAGCCCGACGAACGCCGCAAGGTCCAGGAAGAGGCGCTGCTGCTGACCGGTGCCGAGGGGCACGTCGTCAGCTACGGCAACTGCTGCCGGCCGATCCCGGGTGACCGGATCGTCGGATATCTCAGCGCCGGCAAAGGAATCGTCGTGCACCGCAAACGGTGCCGCAACGTCAAGGAGTTTCGCAAGGCGCCGGACCGTCTGATCGATGTAGCCTGGGACCCGGAGGAGACCGGCCTGTTCGCCGTGGGCCTGCGGGTCGCGGTGAAGAACCGACCCGGCGGGCTGGCCACCGTGGCCACCGCGATCTCCGAGGCCGATACCAACATCGAGCACGTGATCATTCGCGAGCAGGACGGGGAGTCGAGCTGCCTTTTGTTTACCATCGCGGTGCGCGGCCGCCATCACCTGGCCCGGGTGATGCGCGGGGTGCGTCGGTCGCCGGTAGTCATCTCGGTCCACCGCGATCCCGCGTGAGCTCGAACCGATCCACCAGCCAGGGGGAGTAACCATGAACCGGACCATCATCAGCACAGACCGCGCCCCGAGCGCGATCGGTCCGTATTCGCAGGGCGTGCTGGTCGGCAAGACCGCGTATCTGTCGGGTCAGATCCCGCTGGTGCCGGGTGGTGCGGACCTGATCGACGGACCGTTCGCCGAGCACGTGCGCCAGGTGTTCAGGAACCTGAGCGCGGTGGCCGAGGCGGCCGGGTCGAGCCTGTCCCAGGCGGTGAAGTTGACGGTCTATTTGACCGATTTGGCGAACTTCGCCGAAGTCAATCGGGTCATGGAGGAGGTGTTCGAGCCCCCGTACCCGGCGCGCGCCGCGATCGGGGTCAAGGAGCTGCCGCGCGAAGCCGCGGTCGAGATCGACGCGGTGCTGCACCTGGACTGACAGGCAGTTCATTGAGCAGGCTCAGCAACTCGGACGCGCCCAGTGCAGTATCCAGGGTGGCGCCCGGGGAGGCGCCGCCGACCCAACTCGCCGGAGTCGGTCCGCGGGTGGCCGAAAAGCTGGCGCGGCTCGGGATCGAGCGCAGCCGCGACCTGTTGTTCCACCTGCCGCTGCGCTACGAGGATCGGACCCGAATCCACCCCGTCGGCGCGCTGAGGCCGGGGCAGCGGGCGCTGATCGAGGGCGAGGTCTTGAGCGCGGGCATCGTCTACGGCCGGCGCCGGATGCTGGTCTGGGTGTTGGGGGATGGCAGCGGCCGGATCACGATGCGGATGTTCAACTTCTACCCCAATCAGCAACGCCAGTTGCGGCGGGGCGCGCATCTGCGCTGCTTCGGTGAGGTGCGCAGCGGACCGCGCGGGCTGGAGATGATCCATCCCGAGTATCGACCGGTGGCCGACTGCAAGCCGCCGGACGCCTCGCTGACCCCGTACTATCCGACTACCGAGGGCCTTGGCCAGAGCGTGTTGCGCAAGCTGACCGATCAGGCGCTGGCCAGCCGGGAGGAATGGGCCGCTGAGCTGTTGCCGACGGAGATGCTCCAGCGCATCGCGCTGCCGCCGCTGACCGATTCGCTCGACTACGTCCACCGGCCGCCGCCGGCCGCGGACCTGGCGCTGCTGGCCGAGGGCCGGCACCCGTGCCAGCAGCGCCTCGCGTTCGAGGAGCTTCTGGCCCATCGCCTCGGACTGCGCCAGCTCCGCCGGCGGACCCCCCGCCGGCGCGCCCCGGCGCTTGCGCCCGAACGCGACCTCGCCGGGGCGTTCATCACCGCGCTGCCGTTTCGCCTGACCGCGGCCCAGCAGCGGGTGATCGGC
>JBFJNB010000270.1:0-4649 GCA_041633655.1 Lysobacterales bacterium
ACCGGTTCCGAGGAACGCCGCCTGGCCGCCCTCGAACACGAGCTGTACCGGTACCGCCTCGCCGGTTGGTTGCGCCGGCGCGTGGGTCCCGCACAACAGGCAGCCGCCGCCGGCAAACGCGAGCAACTCTCCTTCGAAATGCCCGCTGTTCATCGCGCCCTGGGCGACGCGCCAGGTGGCGACGCCGTCCTCGCCGTAGGTGTAAGCGGCCACGAACAGCTCGGGACCGTGCGCCTCGATCGCGACGCCGTTGTTGGCGAACAGCGGATCCCAGTACATCCCGGACTGCGGCGCGAGCGTGGCTTTCTCGCCCGACTCGGCGACCGTCACCTCGACCCGGCCCAACTCGGACTCTCCGCGAAACACGATCTCGACGGTCTCCCCGGCCGAGAACACGCCCGAACTGAGCCGGAACGCGCCGAACGTACGCTCCAGGTCGGTGACGACCTGGGGACACAGAACGAGCTCCAACTCCAGGGTCAGAATCATCATTCCGTCGCCTTCCAGCGTCTGGAACGAATTGCCTTCGAGGGCGCAGGGGTGCGGGAAGGTGCCCTCGATGTGCACGAAAAACGGCTCGTCCAGCGCCGGGGAGGCCGGATGAACGGAAATGTCTGGAACGAACTCCTGAGCCCACAACGGGGCCGCCGCCAAAATCAGGGCAGCCGGGAACAGATGCTTGTCCATTTTGAACAGCTCCGGATTCGGGTAAAAGGCGGACCCACAGCGTGGACCGCATCCCTTAGATTCCGATCGGGGCGAATAAGTTCTGAGGCCTAGCGTCCGCCGTAGAGACGCACCGTGGCCCGCTCCCAGCCGCGGCTGCGCGCCTCGTACAAAAAGACCACCTTGTCGATGAAGCGCCGCCCCCCTTTCAGGTCCAGCGTCGGCGAAGTCCGATTCTCGCCGACCAGCACGTTGCGCTCGGCGACCTGGGTTTCGCCGTTGGCGAAATGCACCACGACGCGCTTGATCTCCACCGGCGCGTCGTCGACGCCGAGCTTCAGGCGCCGGAACCGGCCCTCGTCTTTGCCGACATGAATCGTGTCCGTCTCGGCGCGGTCGTTGACCACCCGCTCCCCCAGAAAATGCCATTTCGGGGCGGCCGCGAGCGGCGCGGACAGCAGCGCGCATCCGGCCACCACGAGGATCCACAAACATTTCTTCATCGGCAGCATGTTTTTCTCCCTTCCAGCTCTCGATCCCGATTCTGTTGCTTTCAATCAACGCAGGCAAGCGGCCGTGGTTGACCGGGCGACTAAGGTCAATTGCGTATGGACTTATCCGCGCGACCGGCGAGGATGGCAGGATCGGGCCGCAGCGCGCCCGAACGGGGACAACTATGAATCGAATCGAGCGCCTGCTTTCCTCGCCGCTGGGTGCGGTGCTGGCCCGGCCCTGGTTCGACCGCGCGGCGCTCGAGTTCCTGCGGCGCTGGTTTTTCCCACTGTCGCGGCTGTGGGCCGCGGCCGGGAGCGCCGGCGGCTCGCCGGAGAAGTTCTTCGCCGAGGTGCCGATGGTTGCAGATGCCCGGCAGGCGAGCCGCGTGCGTCCTGCGCTGGCCCGATTCGAAGCGCTACGGCAAGCCGCCGCCGCGGCCGAGTCGCGATGGGAGGACGCATTCTTCGGCCCGACGCGCGTCGCCGAGCACGAGCTCGAGCGGATCGAGCAGGATCGCCTGCGCGCCCGGGTTCGCCTCAACCAGGCGCGCGCCCGGTTCCTTTTCCTGCGCCGCCACCCGGACGTGAGGCCGGTGCGGTGGGAAGTGCCGACGCCGGTCGAGATCGCGGCGCTGTATGCCCGGCTGCTGAAAGACCCGGCAGGCCCGTTCCAGGTTCCCGACCCGGTCCCCCCGGTAAGCCAGTCGCACGCGCTTCCGGCCGGCGGCGGACGCGACTACTGGCTGCGCTTCCGCTCGCCGTCGCAGCGGATGGACGATCTGGTTTACGCCCGCGTCCATGAACCGCCAGCCGCAAAGGACCCGCCGACCCTGATCTTCCTGCACGGCATCGGGGTCGAGTTCGACCACTGGCACGGCATGATCGACGAGGTACGGGAACTGGTTCGTCGGGGGGTCCGGGTCGTCCGTCTGGAAGCCCCCTGGCACGGTCGGCGCACGCCGGCCGGACGCTACGGCGGGGAGCAGTTCGTGGCCACGATGCCGCTGGGCACGCTGCAGTTTTTCGGCGCGATGGTGCGCGAGGCGGCGATCCTGATCGACTGGTGCCGGCGCCACACGCGCGGGCCGGTGGCCGTCGGCGGCAGCAGCCTGGGCGCGCACGTCGCGCGCGTCACCGCCGCCTGGGCCAGCACCTGGCCCGCGTCGCTCAGGCCCGACGCGCTGCTGCTGATCAGCCCCTGCGGAAGCCTCGAGGACGCGGCGATCGACGGCGCGTTTTCCGAGGTCTGGGGCGTGGCCCAGGCGACCCAGCTCAAGGGCTGGGGTCCGGAGATCCGCGGTCGCTGGCTGGCATTGATCGACCCGCGGCACCCCCCGGCGGTGCCCGCCGACCGGATCGTCACGGTACTCGGCCGGCGCGATCGGGTCACGCCCTACCCGAGCGGTCGCGAGGTGATCGCGCGGCTGGGGATTCCGCGGCGCAACGTGTTCGTCCTCGACCACGGCCATTTCTCGCTGCCGCTGGCGCTGGTCAGGAATCACGCGCCGCTGAACCGGCTGTGGGAAATCCTGGAGTTCATGGGGTGAGCGCGGCCGCTGTTGGTTGGCTGATCGGGCTCATCGCGGCCCTCGCGCTGGCCGTGGCCGTGGGTCATCCCGGAGTTCGGCGCCGCTGGCGGGCTCGGCGCCGCCAAAGGGCGCTCGAGGCGGCCGAGGCGCGCCTCGATCTGGGCGTGCCGCGCTTTCTGCTGACCCGTCGTGCCAGGCTCCTGGCCCGCCTCGAGCGCGATCCGGAGGTCCGCTCGCTGGTGCGCGAACTGGCGGCGGGTAGGCCGGATGACGAGCGGCGCCTGCGCGCGCGCGTGCGTACCTATGCGCGCGAGATCGTGCCCGCGTTCAGCCTGTTCTTCTACTTCCATCTCGGCTACCGACTGGCCCGCGGCCTGCTGCGCCTCCACTATCGGGTCCGCACCGCCCACGTGGACCCGCGCGCCGCCCGCTGGGACGACCCCGGGGCCACCGTCGTGATGATCCTCAACCACCGCAGCAATATGGACGTGCTGCTGGTGAACTACCTGGCCGCGCAACGCTCGACGCTGTCCCACGCGGCCGGCGAATGGGCGCGGCTGTGGCCATTCAGCCTGCTGGTCCGCGCCGCCGGAAACTACGTGGTCGACCGGCGGGCCGGGGACGCGCTGTACCGCCGGGTACTGGCACGCTACGTGTTCATGGCCGCCCGCGCGGGGGTGCCGCAGGCGATCTTCCCGGAGGGGGAGCTGTCGCGTGACGGGAAGCTCCAGCCGATCAAGCTGGGCCTGCTGTCGTACGTGATCCGCGCCTACGCGCCCGACGGCGGGCGCGACATCTGCTTCATTCCGGTCGCGGTGAACTACGATCGGGTGCCCGAGGACCGTCGCCTGATCCGGGACCCGGAGCGGACCTTCCAGCAGCGCGGCAAGGCGCACCTCGCGCTGGCGTCGCGGAGATATTGCGCGTCGGTCGCGCGCCTGGCCTTCAAGCGCCGGGAGCACCGCTTCGGCTGTGCCTGCGCCAGCTTCGGGGCGCCGGTCTCGCTGCACGCCTGGCTTGCCGGCCAGGGGATCGACTGGCTGGCGCTGGACGGGCCCGAGCGTCATCGCCATGTCGCGGCGCTGGCCCGGGAGCTGCTGGATCGGGTGGCCGCGATGATCCCGGTGCTGCCGGTGCCGCTGGTCGCGCACCTGCTGCCCAGCGCACCCGAACGAGATTGGGACGAGGCGGATCTGATGCGCGCGGCCGACCGACTCGTGGATCGGCTGACCGCCGGCGGCGCCCACCTATGCCTGCCGCCCGGTGTGGTCGCGGACGCGGTTCGCGGCGGCCTGCGAATGCTGACCCAACGCGGGCTGGTGGAGCGAACGGAGGGTCGCATCCGGACGGTTGCCGGCCAGGGTCGCCTGATCACCTATTATGGCAACTCTATCGGCCACCTGATCGCGGACCCGGGAAACGGAGCATGACGGATTATCTGGATGTCTTCAGCGCCAGCTACCAGCGGGTGACCACGCGCACGATCGAGGGGCGGGAGTTCCTCGAGGCGTTCTACCGATGCTTCATCGGCAAGTCGCCCGTGATCGCCGCCAAGTTCGCCGCCACCGACCTCAAGCGCCAGCGCCGTCTGCTCGGCCTGTCTCTCAATCATATGGTGTATTTTTCGATCGATCGCCGGGCCGGCGACGAGCTGCTGCGCATCGCCCGCAGCCACGCCCGCGACCGGCTCGACATCGCGCCGTCGCTCTACGAGATCTGGCTCGACAGCCTGCTGGAAGTCGTGGCCGAGTACGACCCCGATTACGACGACGAAATCGGATTGGCCTGGCGGGTGCTGCTGGCCCCGGGCATCGCCTACATGAAGGCGCATTACTAGTGGCCTGTAACATTCAAAGTGTTATTGGCTGCGTGATGGATCGGGCGCGAGGGCAAGAGGGCAGGCAAGGAGGCGGGCCGCGGTTTCGCCGTAGGCGAAGAAGCGGCCTGGCGATGCCGTCGC
>JBFJNB010000271.1:0-4623 GCA_041633655.1 Lysobacterales bacterium
CATGCCAGTGGATGGGTCGACTTCGATAATCGTGGGTCCGGCTCCAACCAGGCCGCTTCTTTGCCACCCCTGGCCCCGGGGCAGACAAATCGGATCGAGTCTGCTTGTAGCGAGGAACCGTATGGTGAAGTGCGGCGCGTTGCGCGCAGCCTACCCGTGTTTTTCGTCGATCCGCCTGCGGATATCTTTGGCCCAGCGCTTGATCAGGATTTTGGCGTCCCCGGTTTCGGTCAATCCGGCCCTCAACACGCGCCTGCCGCTGCCCCAGCGTACCAAAGCGGCCAGTTGCTCCCCGGTGACCGAGTCGACGATTTCGGCTTCCATCGCCGCGCCCCCAAGACCGGCTCCGGTGATCCGCGTGTACAGCAGGATGTTCAGTATCCCGATCGTGTCGTCCACCTGGGTAATCGCGGCGCGGAATCTCGCCACCCCCGGACCGGGTTCGGTCACCAGCTCGTAGCCCTCGTCCCTGGTCAACGCCTCTTCGATCTTGGTCTTGAAGTACGCCGACAACTCCTCGAGCTGCTCGTCGCTGAACGTGGTGTCCCCCTCGTTGGGCTGGTACAACATCTCGACCGGATCTACGCAGAATTTGGTGTAATCGGCGATCCCGTCGCTGACGTAGCTGTACCCGTTGTTTTCCTTTTCTCCGAGACTGGAATAGTCGCTGATGAACCCGGTCCGCTCGCCCTCTTTGACCGGCGCCGCGCAACCCGCCAGAACTCCGCCGCAAAGGGCAGCCCAGAAAAACAATGTCGTGGTTTTGGACATATGCCCCACTCTGTTGAACCGAGATCGGGGCCGTGCCACGCCGAGGTCAGCAGCGCACACAGCCCCGCGCGAGCAATCGACCGCCTGCACGCTGAAGCCTAGCGGCTAATCTGCCGCACAACAAGGCGCCCTACTCCTGCGCCGTTCGGCCGCCGGATCGAAGACGCCTCTTCAACCCCTCTCCCACCAAATACGCCAGGCTCACGACAGGTTTGCGGTTTATGGAGTTCCCCAATCACACCACGACCCGAAGGGCCAGGCTAGCGACGGATTCCGGTTTGCGCGAAGCGCAAGAAGGGGGCCGGCGATAGCCGACCGCGTCTAACCCGAGGCAACTACACGCACCCAGCGTCCTGGCGTGAGCCGTTCCTCCGCCGGATCGAAGACGCTCCCCTACCCGACCTTGGTGATGATCTGTCCCCCAGACTCCCGGTCGCGTTCGATCTTCACCAGGCCCTGCTTCTCGGCCTCCTGCAGCAACTCGCCGAAGCTGTCGAAACCGTGGTAGCGCTCGCTGAATCCCGGCTTGCGGCGCTTCAGGGCCTGCTTGACCATCGAGCCCCAGAGCTTCTTGTCGCCGCGCTCGGCGTAGAGGTCCTTGGCCGTCTCGACCAGAAGATCGAACGCTTCCTGCGCTTTTTCGTCCACCCCCGACGTCTTGGATTCGGCGGATTTCTTGGGTGCTTTCTTTTTGCTCGGTTTGGCCTTCTCTTGCTCGGATTCGCGCACCAGGTCGTCGTAGTAGATGAACTCGTCGCAGTTGGCCACCAGCAGGTCGGAGCTGGATTGCTTGACCCCGACTCCGATGACCAGCTTGTTGTTTTCTCTGAGCTTGCTGACCAGCGGAGAGAAGTCCGAATCACCGCTGATGATCACGAAAGTGCCGACATGGGCCTTGGTGTAGCACAGGTCCAGCGCGTCCACGACCATCCGGATGTCGGCCGAATTCTTGCCTGAAAAACGCACGTGGGGGATTTCGATCAGCTCGAACGAGGCCTCGTGCATGACCCCCTTGAATTGCTTGTAGCGCTCCCAGTCGCAATAGGCCTTCTTGACCACGATGTTGCCCTTCAGCAGCAGCCGCTCCAGAACCTTCTGGATGTCGAACCGGGTGTACTTGGCCTCGCGCACGCCGAGCGCAATGTTCTCGAAGTCGCAAAAAAGCGCGATGTTGTCGGTGTGGTGATCCGCCATGTCCTAACTCCCTTTACTCGCCACGAATCCGGACGGCCCGTCGGTACCTTCGGTTCGGGCGAGCGCATGATCCGACATCGGGCCGCACGCGTCCAGATGCAATGGGCAGCGAAAGCCGGATGGCCGCGCTCGAGTCATTCGCGCCGCCGCGGGGCCCGGAACGGCCGCCGCGGCTCGTCCCGCTCGAACCCGGATTTCAGGTGCAGGTCGCGCTGCGGGAAGGGAATCTCGATCCCGGCCTCGTGCAGCCCGGTTTCCAGCTCCCAGTAGTACTCGGCGCGGGACCGGCCCGGTCGCTTGACCCCCATCCGGCTGACCCAGACCAAGAGCTCGAAGTCGAGGCTGGAATCGCCGAACCCGATCAGGCGCACCTGCGGCTCGCGCCCCTCCATGTGATACAGGGTCAGGTCGACCCGCTTGGCCGCGGCCAGCGCGACCTCGCGGACCTTTTCTTTGTCCGAGCCGTAGGCCACCCCGAACGGAATGCGCAGGCGCGCGAACGGCTCCTTCAGGGTCCAGTTGGTCAGCTTGGTGGACACGAACTCGGAGTTCGGCACCAGCACGTCGACGTTGTCGTTGGTGTTGATCCGCGTCGCCCGGACCGTGACCTCCTGGACCGTGCCCTTGTAGCCGGAGTCGAGTTCGACGTAGTCGCCCACTTTGAGACTCCGGTCAAACAAGAGAATCAGGCCGGACACGAAATTGCTGACCGTGGTCTGCAGGCCGAAACCGATACCGACCGACAGCGCGCCGGCGATCAGCGCCAGGTTGCCCAGGTCCAGACCCAGGGTCGAGAGGCCGAAAAACACCCCGATGATGATCAGCAGGTAATGCAGCAGTCGACCGACCGCATACAGCGAATGCGCGTCGGTGACCCCGCGCCGCTCGCCCAGCCGACCCAGCGCTTTGCGCATCAGCGCCGACAGCAGGAACGTGATCAGCAATATCACCAGAACCTGCAACAGCGAATTGGCCGAGACCGGGTTGTCCGAGATCCGGAACATCGGCACGTCGAGCAGCCGCAGGCCCTCGTTCCAGCCCTGCGTCAGCAGCAGCCGGGAGCGCTCGAGCCACCCGCGGAATCCGCCGCGGACCGCGGCCAGATCCTCGCCCAGAATCGACACCATCAGCGCCAGCTCCGCCGCTGCACCCCGGGCCTGGCGGATCTCGCGAAGGGTCTCCAGCGCCTGGGTGCGGACTCGCTGGTCGATCGCCTTCAGCTCAAGTTCGCGCGACTCGCTCGGGATCAGTGGCGGCTCCAGCAGGACCGCCTCGTTGGCTCGCTGCCAGGCATCGAACTCGGAGCGCACCTCGGCCAGCAGCGCCTGGAACTCGACCAGTGGCTCGCGCAACTCGCCGTCGGAAGCCGGCTGCTCCGGATCGTGCAGCCGGTGCCACAGCCGCTGCGCGGTGGCGTTCGCGATTTCGAGCCTCTTGCTGGCCTGGGCGACCGAACCCACCAGCACGTCCTGACGCACCTGTGCGCCGTGGATCTGGCCGGCGGTGGTGGATTCGTCAATCGTCAGCATCCGATCACGCCGGGCGGCCAGTTCCTTGCGCAATTCCTCCAGCTCGCCTTTCAGGCCCTCGAGGGTCTGCTCCGAGGCGGCGGCTTCCCAGGCACCGGGCTTGAGGTTTCGGCGCGCGTACGCGAGCTGATTCTCGAGCTGCTTGCGGTAAGCCTCCAGTTGCTCGACCCGACCCTGCCGACGCGCCGCGCGCAACTCTGCCAGGGCCAGTTCGGCGCGCTCGGCGATCATCTCCACGCCGGTGCGCAGCCGCGCTACCGGATCCAGCGCGCCGCTGCCATAAGACTGAATCAACGGGTCGAGGCGGCGGCGCACCGACGCGGTCAACGCGCGGCTTTGCGCCAGCCGGTCGGCCTCCTCGCGGCTCTCGATGCCGATGCTCCAGAATCTCCGTTGGGTCTCGAGCAGTTCGTTGAGGGTGAAAGTGCCGCTGGTGCGCAGGGTCGCCTCGAGCGGCTGCGCCGCCTTCCGGAACTCCTCGACGTAGGCCTGAATGCCGCGGCGCGCGCGCTCCGCCTGCTCGTTGATCCCGTTGCTGTCGGCGACCGCGAGCGACAGTACGGCCTGGTTGATCGATTGCTTCAACGCCTCGGCGCGGGACTCCAATTCATCGCCGGCGTTGCCGAGATAGGTCCACCAGTCGGGCTTCAGCGAACGCGGATCGGGGACCTGCACCACCGCCGGTACGGTCGGCTCGCTGGTCAGTCCGGGGATCTGCGCGCGCGCGGGCGGCGCGCTCAGAATCAGCGCCGCGGCACCGGCCAATAGCGCGCCGGTGGCGAATCTCCCCGCGTCTAACAGCCACGATGGGGCGGTTGGGCCTGGCATATTTCCGGAACTGGGCTTCACCCGTGAGTTATGACGATTCTGGATGGGTTTTATCAGGAAAACAATAGATTAGAGAACAAACCTGAACAAATAGTTCGGCTGGTCATTCGATGCGCCGGCAGGATCCGGCGAAACGAGCTGCCGGCACCATGCCGATCGCGCGCCGGGCGAGTAGGGGTTTACCGAATTCCGGTAGCGGCCATCGCGGATGTTGCGCCCGCGGCGCGCACCCGAAAATCTGACTCCATCGCGCAGTGACGCGCAGGATTACGGGTGCTCGGGAGATGGCCGACTCCAACGA
>JBFJNB010000272.1:0-4619 GCA_041633655.1 Lysobacterales bacterium
CCGCTGACCGGTGCATGCTGCTGCTGCACGGCGGCGCCAGCAACCACACCCGCTGGTCCGAGTTCTGCGACGAGACCCGCCTGAAAGCGGGCTGGAACCTGCTCTGTCCCGACCTGCGCGGCAACGGCGAGACGATGACCCGCGGACCCCAGAACCTGGCGCTGTGGTGTGCGGACCTGGCCGACGTGCTCGACGCCGAGGGTGCGCCGGCGGCGGTCGTCGTCGGGCACAGCCTCGGGGCGCAGATCGCGGCCCATTTCGCGCACCGGTTTCCGGACCGAACCCGGGGCCTGGTGCTGATCGATCCGCTGATCGAGCGCGCGCTGACCGGCCGCTACCGGCGCGTGCGCCGCTGGACCTGGCTGATCCGGCTGGCGGTCGCGGTGATCCGCGCGCTGAACGCGATCGGGATCTACCGCCGGCACATTCCCGGGCGCGATCTGCGCGAACTCGACGCCGAGACCCGGCTCGCGCTGAAGGGGTCGGAGTCGTTCGCCGAGATCGCGCGGCGCTACGGTGCGCTCGGGCCGATCCTGAAGCACCAGCCGGTCGCAAACTACCTGCGCCAGGTGATCGAGACGGTGCGCCCGCTGCCGCCGCTGGAGACGATCCGGGTGCCGGTGCTGGTCCTGCTGTCCGGGGGCAGCACGCTCGGGGACCTTGCGGTCACCCGAGCGGCGCTCGAACAATTGCCCGATGTCGAAATAATCACCCTCGAGGCCAACCACTGGCCGCTGACGGAGACCCCCGAGGCCGTGCGCGACGCGATCGAAGACTGGGTTGCGCGGCGCTTCGAGTCTACGCCGTCTCGACCGTGATCCGTCGGATCTTGCTTTCCTCCGACTTGGGTAACATCACGGTCAGCACACCACGCCGATAGCGCGCCTTGGCGCGCTCGTAGTCGACCCGCGCCGGCAGCCGGATCGCGCGCTCGAATTGACCGTAGGCGCGCTCCATCACGTGGTAGTGCCCCCGCTTTTCCTCGCGCGAGACTTTCTTTTCGCCGCGCACCACCAGCACGTCGTCGACGACCTCGATCTCGAAATCGTCCGGGTCCAGGCCCGGGGCCTCGAGCATCACCTGAACCGTGTCGTCGCTGTCGGTGACCTCGGCGGCCAGCAGTCCCCAGCGCGACGCGCGCTGGACGATCCGGTCCTCGGCGGTCTCGATCTCGCCGCCCGGGGATTTCGGCTGGAAGCGGGTCAGCGCGTCGCCGGCCAGATCCCTGAGCTCGCGCCAGCCCTCGGCCAGCGAATCCCAGGCCCGCGACAGACCCTGGCGAATCTGTTGTACGGTGCTCATTTCCGCGTCCTCCAAAACAGGCTCTGACACCCATCGGAATAGGGACCGGCGGTGTTTTTTCAAGAGGTCCGGGCGCGGTGCCGGCTAACGAACGCGCAGTCGGTAAGCGATCAGCCCGGCGATCGCCATCGGCACGGCGAAGACCAGGAAGTTGCCCGACAGATCCAGGCCGGCCGCGATCAGGTAGCCGGCGATCGCGGGCCCGGCGACCGCGCCCGAGCGCCCGAGACCGATCGCCCAGCCGATCCCGGTGCTGCGGATCGCGGTCGGGTAGATCTTGGCCGCGGTGCTGTAGAGACCGACGAACCCGCCCTGCTGGGTGATCCCGATCACCAGGATCAACACCATCAGCAGGGCCAGCCGGTCGGGCGCCAGCGCGAACGCGGCCATCGCCACCGCGGCCAGCACCAGCAGCGCGAGCACCACGTTCGACAGCCGGAACCGGATCGACAGCCAGCCCATCAGGTAGATCCCGAGCACCCCGCCGAGATTAAAGAGGAAAAACGCGTCGCGCCCGACCTCGGGGCTGAAGCCCGAGTCCTCCATCAGCTTCGGGATCCAGCTCATCAGGAAATAAAGCGCGCTGAACGAAAGGAAGAACGCGGCCCACAGGGTCAGCGTCGCGACCCGGTGCTCGGGGGCCATCAGCTTCAGCACGTTCTCGACCAACCCGCTGTGACGATGCCCCACGCCGACCGAGGGCAGGGAGTGAAGCGGCGCGCGCTCGAGTTTGGCCAGAATCGCGTTGATCCGCTCCAGCGCCTGGCGCGGCTGGCGTTCGAACAGGTATTTAAGCGATTCGGGAAGCAGCAGCGCGGCGACCCCCACCATCGCCAGCGTCAGCGCGCCGCCGAAATAGAACATCCCCCGCCAGCCATATTCCGGCATCAGGTACCCGGCCACGACCGAGGTCATCATCGCGCCCAGCGGATAGCCGGAGGTGACCACCGCCACCGCCGCGGCCCGATACCGCTCCGGCGCGTATTCGGCCGCCAGCGCCGCCTGGCACGCGAGCATCGCGCCGGCGCCCAGGCCACTGACGAACCGCAGCACGATGAACTCGGTCAGGGTCGCGGCACGCGCGGTCATCAGAATCGACACCCCGACCAGCACCACGCTCAGGATGATCAGCTTGCGGCGCCCGATCAGGTCCGAAACCGGGGCCAGCAGCATCGCGCCGGCCATCATGCCGGCCAGCGCGAAGCTGAAGATCCACCCGAGCCGCTCCGGGCTCAACGCCAGTTCGCTCGACACCGGGCCGGCCACGACCGCCATCGCGGTGATGTCGAAGCCGTCGAGCATGTTGAGCAGCAGGCACAGGCCGACGATCAAGAACTGGCGCGCGCTGACCGGCCCGTGGTCGATGACCTCGGCCACGACGTTGGCGGCAATCGGCGATCCGTTGGCCGGCAAGGTGCGGTCCCCGCGTACTGGTCGAAACAGCCGACAGGGTACCCGAGTTGGGCGTATTTGCACTCCCCGCTACACTGTTGGCGACCGGCGAGGAGGACAGACCCGATGGCGCACGTCGATCCCCTGCCGCTCGACGCGGTTCCCGAGTTCGTGGAGCGCTTCGAGCACTACCGCAACACCCGCGGCTTCGTCCCCAACAGCATCCGCACGATGGCCCGCCGTCCCGTGATCGCGCGCGCGTTCATGGACCTGAACCAGGCGGTGCTGTACGAGGGCTCGGTGCCCGAGGAGCTGAAGATGCTGGTGAGCCTGATCGCGAGCCAGGCCGCCGGCTGCCGCTACTGCCAGGCCCATATGGCCAACCTGTCGCGGGTCTACCGGGCGGCGGATGACAAGATCGCCGCGGTGTGGGAGTTCGAGGAAAGCCCGCTGTTCAGCGACGCCGAGCGCGCCGCGCTCCGGCTGGCGTTGAAGGCCTCGGTCGTACCGAACGAAACCGGACCGGCCGATTTCGAAGAGCTCAAGCGGCATTTCAGCGACGACGAGATCGTCGAGATCGTCGCCTCGATCGCGCTGTTCGGGTACCTGAACCGCTGGAATGACACGATGGCCACCGACCTCGAAGACCACCCGCGGCAGGTCGCCGAGGCCACGATCGGCCCGATCGGCTGGCAGCCCGGCAAACACGCCTAACAAGGAGGTCAGACCTTTTTCCTCCTCTGCCCACAGGAACTTGCCGCCGACCCTGGGCCGGGCCGGGCGCAGCCAATCCTGGCCACGCATCGGGCGGCGAGTGCGGCTCCAGGTTTCGATTGGCCCCGGCTTTGGTCTATCCTGGAACAGAGGGGATGTACCGCCCGGGACGCGGCGCGAGAACGATCGATGAAGCGAACGCTGCTGTCTGTGATCCTGGCGTGGGCCGGCACGGCTTCCAGCCAAAGCCTGCTGATCAATCCCGAATTCGATACCGATCTGGGCGGGTGGACGCTGGGAGGTGCGCCACCCCCGGTCTGGGACGCCTTCGACATCGACGACTCGGCGACGTCCGGGTCGGCCTTGCTGACCAACAGCCTCGCGGGCGAAATGACCGAAGTGGTCGCGTTGTCGCAGTGCTTCAACCTGCCGCTGCCGGTCAGCTTCGAGTTCGGGATCAGCGGCTACATCCCGGGCGGGCAGATGACCAGCGGCTCGGTCGTCGTGCGACTGAACCAGCACCGGGACCCCGACTGCACCGGCGGTCTGGGCGGCACGTCGGGCCGATTCGTGGTCCAGTCGCCGACCGAGGACGCCTGGGACGGGGTCGTCGGCAGCCAGGTCCTGCTGGCCGGCGTCGACAGCGTCCGCTTCGAGGTCGGCATCCGCAAGACCGAAGCCGAGGCACTTTCATGGCCTTCGTCGACGCATCGGTGCTGCAACTGGAACAGATGATTTTCTCGAACGGCTTCGAATAGCGGCCCCGAACCGATCCCGACGGGCGAACGAAAGGGAGGGTACAGGCGATGACTGGATCATCCGCGACGGCCCTTAGGAAACTCACGCTGCTGGCGCTCACCTTGGCCGGCGCGCCGGCCGCGGCGCAGGACCTGTTTATCGACTCGGGCCAGAATCTCGGCACCGCGATCGGAACCGCGGTCGCGCTGGGCGATGTCGACGGTGACGGCGACCCCGACGCTTTCGTCGCCAATTCCGACGGCCCGAGCGCGGTCTGGATCAACCAGGGGGCCGCTCAGGGCGGCGTCCCCGGGGTCTTTGTCGACAGCGGCCAGGCGCTCGGCGCGGCGATGGACAACCTCGCGCAGGACGTTGCGCTCGGCGATCTCGACGGCGACGGCGATCGCGACGCGTTCGTCGTGCGGGACTCGGACGGCGGCGACTCAAACGAGGTCTGGATCAACTTAGGCGGC
>JBFJNB010000273.1:0-4592 GCA_041633655.1 Lysobacterales bacterium
CCATCCGCGACGCAGCCGGCGAGGTGGTGCGCCGGCTGACCGGCCCGACCGAGGTGGGCTTCCACCGGGTCGCCTGGGACCTCCGCTATCCGGCAACCCAGGCCATCGGTACCGAGACAAGCTACGTCAGCCCCGAGCTGCGGGGCTACCTGGCCGCGCCCGGCACCTACACGGTGGAGATGGCGCGCCAGACCAGCGGGGTCACGACGCCGCTGGCCGGTCCGCTCGAGTTCTCGGTCGAGCGCATGACCCGCGGCGTCCTGCATACCGCCGAGGCCGACGCGGTAGTCGCGTTCTGGAAGCGCACCGACGACTTGCAGCGCCGGACCACCGCGCTCACCCAGGCGATTGCGAAGCTCGATGAGCGCCTCGGCCTCCTGCGCGAGGCGCTCGGGCGATCGCGCGCCGCGCCCGACGGGCTCGACGCCGAGCTGGGCGCGATCGAGACCCGGTTCGCCGACCTGCGCCGGCGCCTGGAGGGCACCCCCGAGGTGGCCTTCGTCGGTAAACTCGAGGGCGCATCGGTCGGCGATCGGCTGGACCTTGCACGGATCGGAACGCAGTTCTCGACCTACGGCCCGACCCCCAGCCACGAGCGCGCGATGGACATCGCCGAGACCGAACTCGCGGGGATCGAAGCCGGATTCGTGGAGTTCCTCGAGCAATCCCTGCCGGCTTTCGAGGACCGCCTGAAAGCCGTCGGCGCCCCGTGGGTGCCGGGCATGGGACTGGACTGACATGGCCACCCCGCTGATCGGGCCGGAGCAGGACTTCGCGCTGTGGGCGGTGCTGATCGGCCTTGCCGCGTTCGGCTTCGGGTGCGAGCGCTATCGCTGGGGGCGCCGCTTCTCCGGGGTGATGCTGTTGATCACCGCGGCGATCGTGTTGTCGAACTTGAAGATCATCCCGACCGCGGCGCCGGTCTACGAGGTGACCTGGAGCTACCTGGTGCCGATCGCGATTCCGCTGCTGCTGTTCCAGGCCGATCTTCGGCGCATCGTGCGCGAGTCCGGACCCACCCTGATCGCGTTTGCGATCGGCTCGGCGGCAGTGGTCGCCGGCACCATGCTGGGGGTCGCGGTGCTCGACTTGGGCCCGGCCGAAGCGGAGCTGGCCGGCGTGTTCGCGGCCACCTACATCGGCGGCTCGCTGAACTTCGCCGCGGTGGCCGAGGCGACCGGCTTTCGTGATTCCAGCCTGCTGGCGGCCAGCGTCGCCGCCGACAACGTCGCGACCAATCTGCATTTTCTGCTGATCGTCGCGCTGCCCGGGATCGGCTGGCTGGCCCGCAGGTTCCGAACCCGCGACGATGGCCCGGACGCCGCCGCCGAGGCGGAGCAAATACCCCATCGGCTGGTCGATCTCGACCTCGTCGGGTTGCTCGCGGCGCTGGCCCTGGCGTTCGGCCTGGCCGCATTGGGCCGGGTGCTGGCCGAACTCGCCGGCCAGCCCCAGTTCGCGATCCTGGTCATCACCGCGCTGGCGCTCGTCGTTGCCACCGCGCTGCCGCGCCTGGTGGCCCGACTGTCCGGTCACGCCGAGGCCGGCACGGTGTTGATGTTCATTTTCTTGGCCGCGATCGGCGCCGGCGCCGACATCTGGCTGCTGATCGAGAGCGCCCCGATCCTGTTCGGCTTCGCCGCGGTCATCATCGGCGTGCACTTGGGGGTGCTGTTCGGGTTGGGCCGGCTGCTGAGACTGGACCTGGGCGAACTGATCACCGCGTCGACCGCCTGCATCGGCGGCCCGGCCAGCGCCGCGGCGATCGCCTCGGCCAAGGGATGGCGCGACCTGGTGATTCCCGGGGTGCTGTCGGGCTCGCTGGGCTACGCGATCGGCAGCTTCATCGGGGTGGCGCTGGTTCGCTGGCTGTAAGCGGCTTGCCGCAATGCGGGCAGCTCCGCGGCCCGGCGGACTCCGCGTCCAGGATCGCGCTGGCCTCCTCTTCACTGACCCCGAGCTCGCGCCGCTTGCGCTCGAGCACCGCGCGCTCGCGCCGGCTCACGGTGCCGTCCTCCAGCGCGCGCTTGACCCTGCGGCGGTAGGCTTCGCGCCGCTTGTTGAGTTCCTGGGAAAAGCCGGACGCCAGGATGCCGGCGGGCAGCGCGACCATCCCGACCCCGGCCACGGTGATCAGCAGGCCGAACAGGCGTCCGGGTACCGTCACCGGCACCACATCGCCGTAGCCGACCGTGGTCAGGGTGACCGCCGCCCACCACATCGCCTTGGGGATGCTGCCCATCGCGTCGGGTTGCACCCGCCCCTCGATCAGGTGGATGCCGCTGGCGGCCAGCACGATGATGATCAGCATCACGAACATCGCCGACCCGATCGCCGCGGCCTCCTGTCTGAGCACCGTCAGCAGCAGGTCCATCGAGGCCGAGTAGCGGGTGAGCTTGAACACCCGCAGCAGGCGCAACACCCGCAGGAACCGCGTATCCAGCTCCAGCCACAGGCCCAGGTAAAACGGCGCGATCGCGACCAGATCGATCAGCGCCATCGGGGTCAGCGCGTAGCGCAGCCGGCCCCAGCGCCCGGAGTACGCCTTGGCCTCGACCGCAACCCAAAGGCGGACCAGGTACTCGACCGTGAACACCGCCACCGACACCAGCTCGAAGGCGACCAGCCAGTCGCCCCAGTCGCGCTGGACGGCCGCGATCGAGCCGATCACGACCGCGATCACGTTGGCCGCGATCAAGACCATCAACGCGGCGTTCAGGTATCTAGGCCACCCGTGGCGGAGGTCGCCCTCCAACCCCCGATAGAGAATTAAACGTCTGCGCTGCATGGGTCGGCCTCCAAGTTTGCTCGCATCTTGCAGGGAGACCGGATGCCGACTCTAGCGCGACGATCAGTGCTTGTCGCGGGGGCGATCGAGGCGATCAGCGAGTCGACCGCCAGGCGCATGGCTTCGCTCTCGCCGGCGGATTTGACCCGCCTGATCACGGCCACGTCGCGCCCCTCGACGGTCAACGACAGCATCGGCACCGGTGCCTAGATTTCGGCTACGCGCTGGTTCAGGTTCGCCTCGATGCGCGGCCGGCGGTGATCCTCCCACCGCGCATGGCGCGACTCAACGTGGCGTCACGGTTTTTTGCATCCCGGGGGCCCGCCGGCGCAGCCGCTCGATCAGCCGCGAGACGTGCTGCGGGGATTTGGCGCGCCTGGCCATCAGTACATACAGCGCCGGCACCACGAACAGGGTCAGCAGCGCCGAGATCGAGACCCCGAACACGACCACGATGCCGATCGGCTGGCGCGACTCGGCGCCGGCTCCCGTGGCCAGCAGCAGCGGCAGCGCCCCGAAGGTGGTGCAGGCGCTGGTCATCAGGATCGGGCGCAGGCGCACGCCGGCCGCCTCGATGAGGGCGTCGGTGAATTCCCGGCCGCGGTCGCGGAGCTGATTGGCAAACTCGACGATCAGCACCCCGTTCTTGGCCGCCAGTCCGATCAGCAGGATGACCCCGATCTGCGAGAACACGTTGATCGTGCCCCCGTAAATCCACAGGCCGAATAGCGCCCCGGTCAGCGCCAGTGGCACCGTGACCAAGATGATGACCGGGTTCAGGAAGCTCTCGAACTGGGCCGCCAGCACCAGGAACACGATCACCAGCGCGAGCGCGAAGGTCAGGTACAGCGAACCGCCGGACTCCAGAAACTCCCGGCTCTCGCCGTCCCAGCCGATCCGCGCCGAGCCCGGCAGCAGTTCCTGCGCGCGGGCGGTCAGCGCGGCGATCCCCTGGCCCAGGCTGACCCCGGGGGCCAGCCCCGCCTCGATCGTGATCGCGCGCATCCGGTCGTGGCGGCCGAGCTCGGCCGGGCCCGCCCGCTCGGTCAGGCTTACCAGATTGGCCAGCGGAATCAGTTCCCCGTTCGAGGAGGAGCGAACGTACAGATTGGTCAGGTCGTCGGGGCTGGCGCGGTCGGCATCCTGCCCCTGCAGCACCACGTTGTATTCACGCCCGCGGTCGACGAAAGTGGTTACGATGCGCGATCCCAGGATCGTCTCCAGGGTCCGCCCGACGGTCGCCAGCGAAACCCCGAGCGCGGCCGCGCGAGACCGGTCGACCGCCACGTTGATCTGGGGCTTGCGCTCCTGGTAGTTGCTGTCGCCGTTGACCAGCTCCGGCATCTCCGCGATCGCGGCCAGCAGCAGGTCGCGCCACTCGGTCAGCTGCTGGTAGTCGGGGCCACCGAGCACCAGCTCGATCGGCCGCCCGTCGGAGCGAATTCCCAGGCTGGTCGGCGTATTGGCGGAAGCCAATACCCCCGGAAGCAGATCGAGTCGCGCCTGCACCCGCCGGACGATCTCGCGGTCGCTCTCGCGCCGTTCGCCCCACGGCTTCAGCAGCGCAATCGCGCGGACCGTGTTGACCTCGGCGCCGCCCCAGCTCCCCGGCAGCCGGGTCAGCACCCGCATGACCGGTCGGTCCTCGCCGACCTCGTCCATCAGGATCGCCTCCATCTGGCGGGCGTAGCGGTCGGTGTACTCGAGGGTTGCGCCCTCGGGTGCGCGCAGCAGCACGAAGAACGCGCCACGGTCTTCCTTCGGCGCGTACTCGGACGGCAGCACGCCGAGCAGCAGCACCGCC
>JBFJNB010000274.1:0-4575 GCA_041633655.1 Lysobacterales bacterium
ACCGCAGGCCCGTCGAGCGGGTGCCGGTCCGAGTGGAGCGCGAGTACCAAGCGGTGCCGGCCGAGCCGCCGCCTTATTACTACCGCAAGGACGTCGACGGGGCGTGCTGGCTGATCGAGCGGGCCGACGACGGCAGCCAGACCATTACCCCGCAGGACCCGAACGTTTGCGGCTAGCTGCCGCTGAAAATTAAGGCATAATCGGGCCTCGCAAAAGGGGTCCGATGATGACCAGGTCCTGTTGGCGGGCGCTGCTCGCCCTCGGTTGTATTTTGAGCGGTGCCGGCTGGTGCGGCATTCCCGAAGCCCCGGACCGCGCCGAGGGAGAGGGACCATACCCGCGCCTGATCCTGCGCGGCGCGACCCTGATCGACGGCACCGGCGCGCCGCCGATCGGGCCGGTCGACGTGGTGATCGAACGAAACCGGATCAAGCAGGTCAAGAGCGTCGGCAACCCCGGGGTCGAGATCGACCCGGCCGACCGTCCGGCGGCGGCCGAGGGCGACCGCGAGCTCGACCTGACCGGCCGGTTTCTGCTACCGGGCTTCGTCGACATGCACGGCCACATCGGCGGCGAGGAACAAGGGGTGACCGCCGAGTACGTGTACAAGCTGTGGCTCGCCCACGGGATCACGACGGTCCGCGACCCGGGCTGCGGCAACGGTATCGAGTGGTGCGTAAGGCAGCAAAAACGCAGTAAAGCCAACGAGATCACCGCGCCGCGCATTCACCCGTACGCGTTCTTCGGCCAGGGCCTGGACCAGCCGCCGGCAACGCCCGCCGAGGCCACCGACTGGGTGCGCAAGGTCAAGCGCGACGGGGCCGAGGGGATCAAGTTCTTCGGTGCCGCCCCCCGGATCATGGCCGCCGCGCTCGGCGAGGCCCGGGCGCAGGGCCTGCGCACCGCGATGCACCACGCCCAGTTGAACGTGACTCGGATCAACGTGCTCGACTCGGCGCGCATCGGGCTGACCACGATGGAGCACTGGTACGGGCTGCCGGAGTCCTTGTTCGTCGACCGCACCATCCAGGACTACCCGGCGGACTACAACTACAATGACGAGCAGCACCGCTTCGGCGAGGCCGGCCGGCTGTGGCGGCAGGCCGCGCCGCCCGGCAGCGAGCGCTGGAACCGGGTGATGGACGAGCTGCTCGAGCTCGACTTCACCATCGATCCCACGATGACCATCTACGAGGCCAGCCGCGACCTGATGCGCGAGCGCACTGCCGAATGGCACCGCGAGTTCACCCATCCCAGGCTGTGGGAGTTCTTTCAGCCGAGCCGCTCGGCGCACGGGTCGTACTGGTTCGACTGGACCACCGCGGATGAAATCGCCTGGAGGCACAACTTCCGCCGCTGGATGGAATTCATCAACGACTTCAAGAACCACGGCGGTAGGGTCACCACCGGCTCGGATTCCGGCTACATCTACAAGGTCTACGGCTTCGGCTACATCCGCGAGCTGGAGCTGCTGCAGGAGGCCGGCTTTCATCCGCTGGAGGTGATCCGCGCCGCGACCCTGTCCGGGGCCGAGGCGCTGGGTTCGAGCGACGTCGGCTCGATCGAGGTCGGCAAGCTCGCCGACCTGGTCGTGGTCGCGCACAATCCGCTGGCCAACTTCAAGGTGCTTTACGGCACCGGCCATTTCCGCCTCGACGATGAAGGCAGGCCGGCGCACCTGGGCGGGGTCGAGCTGACGATCAAGGACGGGATCGTGTTCGATGCCAGGGCGCTGCTCGAAGACGTCAAGCGGATCGTGCAAGAGGCCCGCGCCGACGAGCAACCCTAGCCCGCATATTGACTGATGCGATATGCGGGCTGGAGCCGCGGGGTTATCGCCGCTAGACGACCTGATTGACCAGGTGCCCGAGGCGGTCGATGCCCTGCTCGAGGCGCTCGCTCCAGGGGTGGCCGAAGCTCAGGCGGATGAAGTTGCGGTAGCCCGCCTCGGGCGCGTAGATGACCCCGGGGGCGATGCTGATGTCGCTCTCGATCGCTACCTTGAACAGCCGCTCGGAGTCGATCCGCTCCGGCAGCTCCAGCCACAGCACCGCGCCGCCGCGCGGCTGCGACACCCGGGTCTCGGGTGGAAACGCGCGCGCGACCCGCGCGCTCATCCGCTCGGCGTTGCACTTGAGCAGCGGGCGCAAGGCTTTCAGGTGCCGATCGTAATCGCCACTCGAGAGAAATTCGCTCAAGGTCAACTGCTGCAGCAGCCCCGAGGAGCACGAAAGCGAGCGCTTGAGCTTGCTCACCGCGTCGCGAAACCGCCCCGGCAAAAGCCACCCGATCCGGTAACCGGGGGCCGCGGTCTTGGAAAACGAACCGCAGGTGAGCACCAGCGATCGGCGGGCGAAGAACTGCGCCGGTTTCGGGCGCGGATCCTCGAAGATCAGGTCCCCGTAGACGTCGTCCTCGATCAGGATCACGCCACGCGCCTCCAGCAGTTCGACGAGGCCCTGGCGATGTTCCTCGGAGGTCAGCGACCCCAGCGGGTTGTTGAGCGCCGAGGAGAACAGGCACGCGCGCACCGGCTGGCGATCGAGTGCTTTTTCCAGCGCCTTGAGCGAGACCCCTTCCTCGGGGCAGGTCTCGATCTCCATCGCCAGCATTCCCAAGCTCTCGATCAGCTCCAGGATCCCGCTGTAGGTGGGCGACTCCACCGCGATCACGTCCCCGGGCCGCCCGACCGCCTGCAGCGCCAGCGCCAGCGCCTCCTGACCGCCGTTGGTGATGATCACGTCCTCCGGCGCCACCCGACCGCCCAGGTCCAGGTAGCGAAACGCGATCTGCCGGCGCAGGCCCGGATCGCCGAGCATCGGCGCGTAGCCCAGGCTGCGCTCCTCGGCGCGCGCCATCACCCGCTTCATGGTCCGGTGCAGCATCTTCGCCGCCGGGCGCGCCATCGACGGATTGGCGATCCCGAATGGAATCACCCCGGGACGATGGATCGCGTCGTACACCTGCTCCACCAGGCTCCGGCAGCAGACCTCGACCGGCTCGCGGCAGCCGGACCCGCGCACCAGTGCGTTACGGCGCTGCGCCTCGACGTAAAAACCCGACTGCGGCCGCGCGCGCACGCGTCCCTGACGCTCCAGCTCCTCGTAGGCCTGCTTGACCGTTGGAACGCTCACTCCCAGGATGGCGGACATGCGGCGCAGGGACGGCAGCCGGTCGCCTGGACGCAAGGTCCCGGACTCGACCTCGGAGGTGACCAGATCCATCACCTGGCGGTACAGATGACCCCCGTTTGTCTTGTCGATCGCCAGCATTTTGTTGAGTAGTCTTTTCCTATATTTGGAAATTGTTATACGTCCAAACCGCGGTATTGGTCAAATTCTGAGGCTCTCTGTTCAGGGTTTATTTCCAAAACATTGTATCTGTTAAGTACTCAGGCTTGGCGTACACTGGTGCGTGACCAGAGTGGGCTTTGAGTTCGATGTTACGACCTGGAGGCTCGGCTGATGGACATTCGATGGCTGACCGCGATCACCGAAGGCGAGCGGCGCTGCCGGGAGCAGAACCGACTGGCCTGCGTCGGGCTCGCTGCCGCGCTGCGCCGCCTGAACCGGCGCAAACGGCTGCGCGCCAACCTGCTGGCGGCGCTGGCGAACCGGCTCGGGCGTGAATAACTTCGCGCTGTACGCCGCCTCGGTGCTGGCGTGGGGCTCGACCTGGCTGGTGATCAACTACCAGCTCGGGGTGGTGGCCCCGGAAGTTTCGCTGGTGTACCGGTTCGCGCTCGCAGCGGCGATCCTGTTCGCCTGGTGCGCGCTGCGCGGGCACCGGCTCGCGTTCCCGCTCGCGGCGCACGGCAAGTTCGCGCTGATGGGGCTTACGCTGTTCGGGCTCAACTACCTGGCCGCGTACTCCGCGCAGCTTTACATCACCTCGGCGCTGAACGCGGTCGCTTTCTCCTCGATGGTCTGGATGAACATCATCAACGCGCGCCTGTTTTTCGGCACCCGCTCCGATCCGACCGTCTATCTGGGGGCCGGACTCGGCATGATCGGCGTGGTCGTGCTTTTCTGGCCCCAGCTTGCCTCCCTGAATCTCACCGACCTGACCCTGATCGGGGCCGCGATCAGCCTCTCCGGGGCGGTGCTCGCCTCGCTCGGCAACATGGTCTCGCAGCACACCCAGAAGCGCGGCCTGCCGGTGGTGGCCTCGAACGCCTGGGGCATGTTGTACGGCTGCGCGTTCAACGCCGCCATCGCGACCGCAGCCGGAAAACCGTTCAACTTCGACCCGTCGCCCGGATACGTGCTGTCGCTTGGATACCTGACGATCATCGGCTCGGTGGTCGCGTTCGGCTGCTACCTGACCCTGCTCGGGCGCATCGGCGCCCACAAGGCCGGCTACGCGGTGGTGATGTTCCCGGTGGTCGCGGTGGTGTTGTCGCTCGCGTTCGAAGGTCTGGTTTTGGACCGTTATCTGATCATCGGAATGGTGCTGGTGCTCGGCGGCAACCTCGCGATCGTCGCGCGGCGAAGGTCGAATGGTACCCGCGGCCAACCGGCGCGGGCGCTCGAGCGAGCCTAGTGTCCTGTTTGGGAAGTTCGCTAACTATCAGCG
>JBFJNB010000275.1:0-4572 GCA_041633655.1 Lysobacterales bacterium
ATAACCGAGCAGCCGCGCCAGGGTGCTGACGACCGCCAGGTAGACGAAGCTGCCGGTCAGCGCCAGGACCAGCGCGAGTGCACCGAGAAACGCGATCGAGTTGGCCGGGGTGCGGTAGCGCGGGTGGGTGGCGGCGAACCAGGCCGGCAGGGTGCCGTCGCGGGCCAGCGCATAGGTCATCCGCGGCGCCGCCAGCATCAGCGCGGAAATGTTGCCGCCGACCGAGAAGATCGCGCCCAGGGTCAGCAAACCGGCCCCGAACGGGCCCATCAGCACCCGCGCCACGTCGGCCAGCGGGGTGTCGCTGCCGGCGAAATCGGCGATCACCGAGACCGATACCCACTGGATCAGGAAATAGAACGCCGCGGTCACGGCGACCGTGAGCACCAGCGCGCGCGGGATGTCGGCGCGCGGATCGCGCCCCTCCCCCGCCGGAACCACGGCTCCCTCGAAACCGATGAACGCATACAGCAGGATCAGCACGGTCTCACCGAAGCTCGCCGGCGGCGGGATCCCGGCGGCCACCAGCAGGCCCGGGTCGAGGTGAGCGAGCCCGAGCAGGATCAGCAGGCTCAGCGGAATCAGCTTCGCAAGCGTCAGCACGTAGACCATGACCAGGCCGCGGCGCACGCCGAACACGTTGACCGCGGTCAGGCCCAGGCACACCGCGGCGATGCCGGCAAGCCGCGGCCATCCAGCGGCCAGCGGCGCGAAGAAGAACCCGGCGTAGGCGACCAGCACCGTGCTGTTGGCCGCCATCGCGCTGATCCGGCCCAGGTACAGCAGCCACCCTGCCTGAAACCCGGCGAACAGGCCGAACGCCTCGCGCGCGTAGACGCTGGGGCCGCCGGTGTCGGAAAAGAAGCTGGCCGCGCGCGCGAACGAGGCCACCACGGTCAGGAACAATGCTCCGCAGATCAGGAACATCCACGGGCTGAAGGAGCCGGCCTTGGCCGCCGCGATCGCCGGCAGCGCGAAGATCCCGCCGCCGATCAGACCGTTGAGTGCGATCGCGGCGTAGCCCAGGCGCCCGATCTCGCGCCTCAGCGTCTCGGGGTCGCCGGCGCTACTGGATGGAGGTGCTGGCACCATGGCATGGTACGGCTTTCGACGGCGCCGCGCCGCATCGGGGATCGAGAGTCATGAAGCAACTCTGGCTGTTACTGGCGATCGTGGCCGCGGTGGTGGTGCTGTGGCCCTACCCGGTGTTCTACCCGCTGAAGCTGCTGGTGGTGTTCTTCCACGAGTGCTCGCACGCGCTGATGACGCTGGCGACCGGCGGCCGGGTGGTCGAACTGGAGGTCAACGCGATGCAGGGAGGCCACGTGATCTCGGCCGGCGGCAACCGCTTTCTGATCCTGTCCGCGGGTTATCTGGGCTCCTCGCTGTGGGGAGTGCTGATCTATCTGCTGGCCGTCGGCAGCCGCCTGGACAAGGCGGTCATGGTGCTGCTGGGCCTGATCATCGTGGCGGTTTGTCTGCTCTTCATCCGGGCCCCGTTCGCGTTCGTGTTCGCGCTCGCCGTGGCGATGGTGATGGTCGCGATCGGGGTCAAGGCGAACCGGGAAGTCAACGACTTCGTGCTGCGGGTGATCGGCCTGACCAGCATGCTGTACGCGCCGCTGGACATCTACTCGGACACGATCCAGCGCGCCGGCAGCCGCTCCGACGCGCTGATGCTGGCGGCCGAGTTCGGGGGCACCGAGGTGCTGTGGGGTGGAGCCTGGCTCGGGCTCAGCGTGGCGATCGCCCTCGCCACGGTACTGATCGGGCTGCGGCTGGCCCCGCCCGGCGCGGGGCGCGCGAGAGGAACCTACAGCGGCTGGCGGGACTACGGGCGTTAGCTCTTGCCCTTCGCCTTGTCGACGTAGGGCTTCATGACCGCGGACATCCCGGAGCGGGCCCAGTCCCGGCAGGCCCGGTCCTTGAAGCGGGCAGCCTCCTCGAACTCCTCGATGCCGTAGGCGTCGCGCTCGGCCACGCAGCGGATTTCGCGCACGACCCGCTCGTCCAGGCCCAGGCGCTCCCCAATTTCGCGGTCCGACAGCGCCGGATGGTCCTGATCGGAAGGCAGGTGCTCCTGGAAATCGACCTGGACCGCGTGCGACAGCGCCAGCACCTGGTCCTTGTATTTCCGGTAGGTCTCGGGATCGACGAACAGAAAGCTCACCACAATTATCCTCGCATCAGTGTTTCTGGCGCCGCTCGCGCCCGACCGGGCACACCCGCAGGCACTCGGCGCACTGACCCTGGCTCACGTTGGCGTAGGTCATCGACCACAGGGTGCGCGTGAACAGGCTGGAAAAAAGCATCATCTTCTGCCGCTCGGGATCCGGCTCGGCCAGCGTTTCCTTGAGCACGTGCTGGAATCCGGGCACCCAGTAGTTCTGGACCCGGGTCGCGCAGCGGACCGGATCGTAGCGGCGCTCGACCACTCTCCCGTCCGCGAGCTTGCCCGCCAGGCAACCGCCGTCTCCCAGCGGGCAGACCTTCAGGCACGGAGTGGTCCCCTCGGCTGCGTACATCGACGTGCATTCGGGCGCCGGGCAGGCGGGCTGATCCAGCGGGAGGTCGGACGGCAGCGGCAGGGTCGTGATCACCGCGGCGAAGTACATGAAGCCGTATTCGGGGTGCAGCACCGGACCGGCCAGGCTGCGCGAGCCGCAGCCGGCGAGTTCGGCGGCCAGCATGATCGACACGAACGGCTGCTGCCCGCGGTCGACCCCGGGGGGCACGCACACCGCGTAGTAGCCGAAGCGGTCCTCGATCACCCGCGCGATCTTCAGCGCGATGGTCTGGATCCGGTCGGACGTGGTCGTGACCTCCATGTGCTGGTAGTTCGGCGACACCCAGTCGCCGGCCCGCGGCGCCGCGCCGCCGATCACGAACACGGCCTCGGCGCGCGGCAGCACGTCCACCGGGCGGCGCCCCTCGGGCGCCGCGTCGAACGCAGCGGCCGCGGCAACCCCGGACAAGAGCGCGCCGCTGCGCGCGGCTTCGGCCGCCAGCTCGGTCTTGGCCTGGGCGAAATCGACGGTTTCCTTTGCGCTCATTTGAGCTTGCGCTCGGCGCGCCCGATCGGGCAGACCCGCATGCACTCGAAACACTGCGCGACGCTCTCCTTGTAATGCGTGATCGCCGAGCACGAGCGGGAGAAGAAATCGGAGTGGATCATCGTCTCGCGGCGTTCCTGGTCTTGTTCGGCGACGATGTCCGCGAGCGCCTTCTGGAAGCTGTTGATCCCGAAGTTCATCGCGCGCGACACGCAGCGTTCGCGATCGTAGTAGGAATGCTCGATCCGCCCGTCGGCGCCGATCGAGCCGTCCAGGCAGCCGCCCTCTTCGACCGGGCACGCGGCCAGGCACGGGGTCTTGCCGAAGCGCCGGTAGGACTCCACGCACATCCGGTGCGGGCACACGTCCTGCTCCAGCATCGGATCGAACTCGAGCTCGAGTGTGGTGAGGCAGGCCGAGTAATAAAGGAGTCCGTATTTGGGATTCAGGATGATGTTGGCCGCCAGCGAGCGGGTGCCCAGCCCGGCCAGCACCGCCGCGAGCATCATCGAAAACGGCGGCAGGTGCCCCCCGGTCGGCAGGCCCGGGGCCTGGATCGCGTAATGGTCGTGCCGGTGCTCGATGTGATCGGCCACGCGGTGAATCGCCGCGTCGTTGCGGAAGTCGTAGCCGTTGATCTCCATCACCCGATGGTTCGGGCTGCGCCAGGCGCCCGCGGTCGGGCCACGGTTGCCGACCACCACCACGCTGGCAACGCCCGGCAGGATGTCGGCCGGCCGGGCGCCCTCGGGCACGTGCTCGGCCCAGCGCTTGGGATCGGCGATCCCGACCACGTCGGCCCCGGCGGCCAGCGCGAGTTCCTTGACCTCCCGGGTTCGCTGTGCGGCGCCTTCGGTCATCCCCGGATCATACGCCGTGCGCCGGCGGGTTCAATGCACCTGCCGGTCCTGGCCCTCCCAGTACGGCTTGCGCAACTCGCGCTTGAGCATCTTGCCGGCCGGGTTGCGCGGGATCGAATCGACGAAATCGACCGATTTGGGGCACTTGAACGCGGCGATGCGCTGGCGCGCCCACGCGATGACGTCGGCCTCGCTCGGCTGCTCGCCGGGGCGCGCCACGACGACCGCCTTGACCGCCTCGCCCCAATGCTCGTCCGGCACGCCGATCACGGCCACGTCGGTGACCCCCGGGCAGCCGGACAGCGCGCTCTCGACCTCGGCCGGGTAAACGTTCTCGCCGCCGGAGACGATCATGTCCTTCATCCGGTCGTGGATGTACAGATACCCCTCGGAGTCGAAGTAGCCGGCATCACCCGTGTACAGCCAGCCGTCGCGGATCGCCTCGGCGGTCGCCTCCGGGTTGTTCCAGTAGCCGGTCATCAGCTGCGGGGTGGCGATGATGATCTCGCCGACTTCGCCCGCGGCGCAGTCGGCACCATCCGGATCGACGACCCGGACCCGGGCCGAGTCCACCGGCCTGCCGCAGGAGGTCATCCTGGCGCTGCCGTCGTGGTCCTCCGGGCGCAGGAACACGACCGGGCCGACCGTTTCGGTCAGGC
>JBFJNB010000276.1:0-4570 GCA_041633655.1 Lysobacterales bacterium
GACCTGGATTCGATGATCCGCGACCAGATCGCCCATTTCTTCGACCACTACAAAGACCTGGAGCAGGGCAAGTGGGTCGACATCAAGGGCTGGGGCGATGCCGAGGCCGCGCGCGAGGAAATCCTGGCCGCGGTCGAGCGCTACAACGCGCTCCCCGAGAAACCGAATTTCTAGCCCTCAAAGGCTGGGCTTGAGCACCATGAGCACGAGGCCCGCCAGGGGCGTTACCAGCGCCACCGCTCCCCAGATTTCCCAGCGGACGGCCAGCGCGTGGTATTGGCCGTAATCGAAGCTGCCCGATTGCCGACCTTGTGCGGCCACGGCGTGCAACTTTCGCTGGAGCGGCGCCACGAAGATCCCGAAAACGAGCCCGGAAACGCCGAACAGGATCAGCGTCCACAGGATCCAGCCCGTGCGCAGCAGGGGAAAACCGCCGTGGACGGACGCTGCCACGCCGCTCGCGATGATGCCGATGACGCCGGGAATGGTGAACCAGCGGTCGCTGCGAATGATGCCGTCCATCGCATGCGCCAGCAGCCCGGGGTCGCGGGTGCGGGCGGCGTGAGTGTGCCAGAAGAGCCCGGTGGTGATGTTGCCGAGGAACACGATCACCGAGACGATATGTAGCAGCTTGAGCGTCAGATACATCGCGGCCCCTGGGATTCGACTGCTAGCCCTGCTCCAGCAGGTTTCGCAAGTCGATCAGCGCGGCGTTGGCCTGGGAGATGTAGGACGCCATCACCAGCGAGTGGTTGGCGGTAAAGCCGAAGCCGGTGCCGTTCAGGATCATCGGGCTCCAGACCGTCCGCTGGGTAGCTTCCAGGTCGCGGATGATCTGGCGCAGGCTGGCCTTGGCGTTTTTCTTCTCCAGCACCGATTCGAAGTCGATCTCGGCGGCCTGCAGCAGATGGATCAGCGCCCAGCAGGTGCCGCGCGCCTCGTAGAAGATGTCGTCGATCTCAAGCCACGGGGTCTTGACCCGGACCTCGCCCGGGGCCTGAGTCGACTGCTCCGCGGCGGCGTCTCCGCTCAGGTCGGTGTTCACCCGGCGCGGGCCGACGCTGGCGTTGAGCCGGTTGGCCAGCGAGCCGAGCTGCTTGCCGACCGCGCCGAGCCAGTCGCTCAGGTTGTCGGCGCGGGCGTAGAACTGGGCGCCGGGCTGGTTCGGATCGGCCAGCCGGTCCAGATAGTCGCCGAGCAGTTCGACCGCTTTCGGGTACTCGGACTCGGGGCGCGGCAGGATCCAGGCCTCCGAGTTGACGTTGAACTTCGGTTCGGCGCGCTGCAGGTCGTCGTCCTCCATCGATTGGCTCTGCGAGCGGCTCATGTCGTAGCGGATCGCGCGCGCCAGGTCGCGCACCTGGCGCAGCACCCCCCACTCCCAGTTCGGCACGTTGTCCATAATCACGCTGGGTGGAGTCACGTCGTTGGACAGGTACCCGCCGCGCTTGTCCCACATCGAGCGGGCGACCCGCTGCAGCGTGGCCACGGTGACGTAGCCGGTGACCATCTGGTGTCCCCGAGCGGCGGCCTGCTGCTGGGCGTTGGCCCGGACGTTGAACAGGTCCGGGGTGGTGTCGTAATACAGCATCATCAGCAGCATCAGCACCAGGAACGCCGCCGGAATCGTGATCATGAGCGAGCGCTTGAAATCGGTCAGCAGGAAATACTCGCGGATGCGCGATCCGATGCTCATTTCTCCTCCTCGGTGGCGAGCGCGTCCTTGAGCTTCTGGCGCGCTCGAAAAAGCTGGGTCATCACCGCGCTGCGCGAGACGTTCAGCTCGGTCGCGATCTCCTCGCAACTGAAGCCGCCGATCACCTGCAGCAGGATCGGCTCACGGTACTTCGGCTCCAGTTCCAGCATTGCCTGGCGCAAAAGCCGCAGCTCGGAGTCGCCCTCGGGCTTGATCCCGCCGACGTCGGGCAGATCCAGGCCATCCAGGGTCACCAGGTCGGGGACCTTGCGCTCGAACCCGCGCGCGAATTCGCGCCGGAGAATCGTGATCAGCCAGCTCTTGGCCGCTTTCTGCTCGCGCAGCTTGTCGAACGAGCGCCAGGCGCGCAGGAAGGTCTCCTGCACCAGGTCGTTGGCATACGTCGGGTCCTTGCACAACCACAGGGCGTAGCGATTGAGATCGTCGGCGTAGGTGCGCGCCATCTCCTCAAATCGTTCCTGGTTCGAATGCATCGGGCCGTGGCGAGAAAACCTTTGGGCGGGGATCACCGGATTTAACGGTAGCCGGACCGGGCCGTCAAGTGCCGATCGGCGCGCCCCCGAACGGCGGTCGGTTTGTGACCTCTGGCACTCGCTAGCGGCCGGTCGCTTGGGCGAGCCTATCAGGCGACCGGCCTTGTCAGGTCTGACTAATCTGCTTAACCTTCGCTTCCTTGTTGCTTCGTTGCGGAGTGGTTTTGGCATGGGAATGAATTTCGACGAAGCGCGTCGAAACATGGTCGAGCAGCAGGTTCGGACCTGGGAAGTGCTGGACTCGAAGGTGCTCGAAACGCTCGGTGCGCTGCACCGCGAGGATTTCGTCGGCGCCAAGCACCGCAAGCTGGCCTACGCGGACACCATGCTGCCGCTGGGCCACGGTCAGGTGATGATGAAGCCAGTGGTCGAGGGCCGCCTGCTGCAGGCGCTGGAGCTGACCGGGCCCCAACAGGTGCTCGAGATCGGCACCGGCAGCGGCTACCTGACCGCTTGCCTGTCCCGGCTGGCGGGGCGGGTGGTCAGCATCGACATCCACGCCCCGTTCGTGGAAGCGGCGCAGCGCCGGCTGGACTCGATCAGCGCGAGCAACGTCGAACTCGAAGTCGGCGACGCGCTGGGCGACTGGGAGCCCAACGACACGTTCGACGCGATCGCGGTGACCGGCTCGGCGGCCGAGGTGCCGGAGCGATTTCTGAACTGGGTCAGCCGCACCGGCCGGCTGTTCGCGGTGCGCGGTCACTCGCCGGCGATGGAGGCGGTCCTGATGACCCGGCTCGATGAGCATCAGTGGAGCACCGAGAGTCTGTTCGAAACCGATCTGCCGCGATTGATCGGGGCGGAGGACGAGGACACGTTCGAACTTTGAGAGCGCCCTGGGCCGTCGCGCCGGGGAAGCCGCGACAGTTGATCAAACAAAGGATTCCTGCGATGAGCGACAAACGCATCTGGCTGGCCACGATAGCCCTGAGCCTGCTGACCCCGGTAGCAAACGCCGAGGACCTGATGGACATCTACCGGCTGGCGCTGGACAACGATCCGCAGTTGCGCGCGGCGGCCGCCCAGCGGCGCTCGACCGGCGAATTCAAGCGCCAGGCGTTCGCCAATTTCCTGCCCAACCTGACCGGCAGCGCGAACATGACCCGGGGAGAGACCGACCGCTCGATCGGCGGCTTCGACATCGACATTCCCAACACCGACACCGAAAACTACCGGCTTGAGTTGCGCCAGACGATCTACGACGGCGCCAACTACGCCCAGTACGACCAGTCCAAAGCCCAGGTCTCCGGCGCCGATGCCGATTACGAGGCGGCGTTCGACAGCCTGATGCTGCGCTCGGCCGAGCGCTACTTCGCGGTGCTGACCGCCGAGGATGCGCTCAAGTTCGCCATCGCCGAGGAAAAGGCCAACGCTCGCCAGTTGGAGCAGGCCGAGCAGCGCTACGAAGTCGGGCTGACCGCGATCACCGACGTGCACGAGGCGCGCGCTTCCTACGACCGCGCCCGGGCCAACGTGATCGTGGCCCAGAACGCGCTGGACGACAGCAAGGAGGCCCTGAGCGAGTTGACTGGCTCCCGGGTCGAGTCGATCGACCGCCTCAAGGAGGACTACCCGCTGGTTGCGCCGGAACCGAACGATTCCGAATACTGGGTGCAGACGGCGGTCGCGACCAACCCCGCGCTCCGGTCGCGCCAGTTCGCGGTGACCGCGGCCGAGGAGGGCATCCGGCGCGAGCGCAGCGGACACTATCCGACCGTCGACGCGGTGCTCAGCTACAACGACTTCACCGACAACAAGTTCCCGCTGACCGCCGACCTGGGCGAGGTCATCACCACGACCGACCTGATGAACACCCAGACCCAGATCCAGTTGCAGCTGCAGGTGCCGATCTACGCCGGCGGCGCGACCCAGTCGCGGGTGCGCCAGGCGGTGGCCGATTACGACCGGGCGCTGGACCTGATGGAGCAGGAGCGGCGCGCGGTGATCCGCCAGACCCGCAACAACTTCCGCGCCGTGATCGCCGGCATGAGCGAGGTCCAGGCCTTTGGTCAGACCGTGGTCTCGGCGCAGAGCGCGCTGGAGGCCACCGAAGCCGGTTTCGAGGTCGGGACCCGGACCATCGTGGACGTGCTGATCGCGCAGCGCTCGCTGTTCCAGGCGCAGCAGGACTATTCCCGCGCGCGCCACGATTTCATCCTCAACCACTTCCGCCTGCGCGCCAGCGCCGGCACGATCGAGGTGGCCGACATCCAGCGGATCAACTCGGTGCTCGAATAGCGGCTATCCGGCCCGAATCGTTTCTCGCTCGCCGGTGCCGGTCAGGCTCGACGCCTGCTCGATCAGCTCCAGCGTGCGCGCC
>JBFJNB010000277.1:0-4565 GCA_041633655.1 Lysobacterales bacterium
CGTGCGCGACGGCAAGCTGTACACCTCGGCCGGGGTCACCGCCGGGATGGACCTGGCGCTGGCGATGGTCGAGGAGGATTGGGGGCAGCCGGTCGCGGTCGCGGTCGCGCGCGAGCTGGTGATGTACCTGAAGCGCCCCGGCGGCCAGTCCCAGTTCAGCGGGCACCTGAAGGCGCAGGCGCTGGAGTCGAGCCGCCTGCAGCAGACCGTGCTGTGGATCCTGGACCACCTGGATCAAGACCTGACCGTGGCCGCGATGGCCGCGCACGCGGCGATGAGCGAGCGTTCGTTTTCGCGCCGCTTCGCCGAGCAGGCCGGGGTCACGCCGGCGCGGTTCGTGGCCGAGGCGCGGGTCCGGGCCGCACGCCGCAAGCTGGAGCAGACCGGGCTTCCGATCGAAACGATAGCGGCCCGCTGCGGCTTCGGCTCCTCGGAGACCATGCGCCGCGCGTTCTTGCGCGAACTCGGCATCTCCCCATCGAGCTACCGCGACCGATTCCGCAGCGCGCACCCGCGCGAGTTGAGTGTTGCTACCGAACGGTGAGCATCGACAGAACATCCGCTGGTGTCGCCGCCTTCACAGGGCTTTTCGAGAAATCCTTGATGTTGCGCGTGGCGATCACCTCCGCTCGACACGCTAAAGCCGCTGCCACCTGCATCGCGTCCTCAAAATCTTTCATGTTGAGCGTGGTGGCGTAACGCATGCTTTCGGTCGATGCCGGCGCGATGTCGACGAACTCGATCAAGTCCTGAACCATTTGCTTGGCGCTGGCACCGCCCAATGCCGGCCGCACCAGGTAGAAGAAGTTGGCAACGCTATGCCAAGCAACATACGCGGCGCCCGGCTGAAGCTCCAACGCGTCGAGCAACGCGGCCGCTGGATCGATAAAGGGCTCGCGATCCAGCGCGACATCGATCAGGACGTCCGTATCCAGCAGGATGATCACAGATACTTCTTCTTGAGGAATTCGTAGCGCGTGTCATCGCGATCAGCCGCTCGAAAGCGACCACGCCAACGCTTGGAAAATGATGGTCGAGGCTCAGCACTGATTTGTCTCAACGCCGTCTCGATCAAGTGAGACAGCGAGACACCCAGCGCTCGCGCGTGCCGTTTGGCGACCGGCACCAAATCCTCTTCAATCGTTACGGTCAATTTGGTTTTCATGAGCACGATGCCGTATACGTATGCTCTATGTAGTATACGTATTTGTCTCGACCGCGCAAGCCCTGCTACGGGCCGAAATGGCAGACGTTCAGTTGTTGCTGGTCGACGATCCAGACGCGGTACCCGGAGCGGTTGCCGGGAGGCACCGGGTCGAACGCGGCGGGGCAGTGGGCGAGCGCCTCGATCAGGCGCTCGCGTGCGTTGCCGACGGCCAGGCGTTCGCCGGGGTCGACGACAACGTAGGGACGTTCGCGGATCAGTTCGTCGATGAACTCGGCGTAGGAGTACTCGCGGTCGCCGCGGTAGTCGGGACGCATGACCGGGGTTGATCCGTAGAAGATCCCGTATACATAGTTGCTCGGGGCCCAGACCTTGCGCTCGGGGCGGGCGTAGACCTCGGACATCACGAACGCCCAGGAGTCCCCGAAGTGCTTGGAGACGGTGCGCGCGCCGGCCTGGTACAGGCTCGCACCCTCCGGGCCCGAAAACGCCGCGCGCACGATCAGCGCGCAGGCCAGCAGGCTCGGCACGGCCAGCCCGAGCGCGACCCCGCGCCGGTGGCTCCAGACCCCGCCGGCGGCCTTTTCCCACCAGCGTCGCGGCCAGTGGAACAGCGGAAACGGGTAGCCGCCGGCCGCGGTCAGGAGCGCCAGCAGCGAAAGCACGTGGATCCCGAGCCGCAGTTCATAGGCGCCGAACGCGAACCACGCGATCAGCATCGGCAGCACCGCCAGCCCCAGCACGGCCAGCAAGGGTCGGTTCGCCCATGCCGACCACCCCGCGGCCAGCAGCAGCAAAACGATCGCCGGGCGCTTCAGAAGATAAGTTTCGATGGCGAAGCCGAGCTGCGCGAGCGGCTCGCGCCCGGCCAGCGAGGCCTCGACCACGCCGCGGTTTTCCCAGAACCCGTGGCCCGAGGTCAGCGCCCACGCGGCCGGCACCCCGACCAGCGCGAGCGCGGCCAGCCAGACGCCCGGTTGGCGCCAGCCGCGCGCCAGCAGCAGCAGCGGCAGCGCCAAGCAGGCCCAGATCAGCGCCGGCTGTTTGGTCAGCGCGGCCAGCAGCGCGGTCAGCACCAGCGGCGCCAGCGCCCCCGGGCGTGGCGCGCGCCGGTAGTCGAGGTATAAAGCGACCGAGACCACCAGCGCGGCGGCCATCAGCGGGTCGGCCAGACCGTTGTCCAGGTGCGACTTGACCGAGGCCAGGAACAGCCAGCCAAATAAGAGCAGCGCGAACCGGGCCGCGTCGCGCGACTCCTCCCTGGGGACGCTGGCGGCGACCGCCAGGCACATCGCGAGCGGAAACATCGCCAGCGTGAACCGAAGCGGCATCTGCAACTCCAGGTCGCCGAGCACCAGATAACCCCAGGCCAGGAACAGCGAAAAAGCCTGCGGGTAGGGCACGGTGGTGTAGTAGAAGTCCGGGTCCTCGCCGCGGACGTAGTTGATCGCCCACAGGTTCCAGCTATAGATCTCGTCGTCGGCCGCGAACGAGCTGACCCCGAGGCGCACCGCGACCGGGACGATCACGATCAGACAGATCAGCGCGCACCAGCGCTGGACCGAGGACCAGTTCGGCCGCGCCCGGGGCCAGGCCCGGTAGACCCGCACCGCGGCCGCCACGACCAACGCCGCCGACACGCCCAGCACGACGGTTCGATTGAGCAGCGAGATCGCGTGCAGGCTGTAGGCCAGCGCGACCACGATCGCGGCGCTCAGGATCGGGACCGCGGCGGCACCGAGCGGGCGCGCGGGCAGCCGCGGCCACAGCGCCAGCGCCGGCGCCAGATAAGCCAGCGCGAGCAGCAGGATGACGTAGATCGGATACACGCCCCGATAGTGCTGCGTACCGGCCCGGCCGACAAGGTTAGAATGTGGAGAATCAGTAAGTGATCGGGGCATCCGATGATCAAGGGTCTGCACCACAACGCCTGGCGCTGCCGCGATTCCGAGCAAACGCGCCGCTTCTACGAGGATTTCCTCGGCCTTCCGCTGGCCGGGTCGCTCAACATCGAGGTCACCAAGACCGGGCGCGAGTCCAACGTGCTGCATACGTTCTATCAGATGGGCGACGGCTCGTACCTGGCGTTCTTCGAGGCGCCCGATGAGCCGTTCGAATTCAAGGACCAGCGCGATTTCGACCTGCACATCGCGCTGGAGGTCGAGCCCGAGGAACTCGAGCGCAGGCACCGGGCCGCGCTCGCCGAGGGTCGCGAGGTTCGCGGGATCTCCGACCACGAGATGATCCGCTCGATCTACTTCCGCGACCCCAACGGCTACGTGGTCGAGCTCACCGCGCGCACCGAGCGCCACGATGAGCTGATGGACCCGGCGCGCAACGATGCGCGTCGGATCCTGGACGACTGGCAGGCGGCGAAAAAGGCCTGACCATATCCATGGCGAACAAAAAACCGCGCAGCGATGGCGAATACCTGAGCACCCTGGCCCGGGGTCTCACCGTGCTGCGCTCGTTCACCAAGGAACGCCCGGAGATGAAGCTGAGCGAGGTCGCCGCGGCGACCTCGCTCAGCCCGGCGGTCGCGCGCAGATGTCTCAATACGCTGGTGCATCTCGGCTACGTCGGCAAGAAGGGCAAGATGTTCCTGCTGACGCCGGAGGTCATCGGATTCGCCTCCGCGTTCCTGGAGTCGATGAACCTGGAAGAGGTCGTCCACCCGCACCTGCAGCGGGTGCGCGACCAGACCGGCGACAGCTCCTCGCTGGCGGTGCTGTCGGGCCACGACATCCTCTACCTGGTGCACGTGTCGACCAATCGGATGGTGCGCCTGGCCGCCGGGGTCGGTACCCGTTTTCCGGCGTACGCGACCTCGCTCGGGCGGGTGCTGCTGGCCTACCGCGGCGACGAGGAGATCGAGCGCTACCTGCACTCGGTCGAAATGAAGCGGCTGACCGACAAGACCGTGACGACGATCACCACGCTCAGGAAGATCCTGAAACGGACCCGGCGCAACGGGTTCGCCTCGATCCAGGACGAGCTGGATTACGGGATCGTGTCGATTTCGGTGCCGGTGCGCAGCGATCTGGGAGAGGTGATCGCCGCGATCAACTGCTCGACCGCGACCACCCGGGTCAACGAGGCCGAGATGATCGAGAGCCGGCTGCCGCACCTGGAGGATGCTTCGGCCCGGATCGAGCTGGAGTTGCGGCGCTACCCGATCCTGGTCCACTCGATCCGCGGCGCGTCGGCCTAGCGCGCTCAGGAGCGATCGCGCAGGAAATCCAGCACCTGGCGGTTGTACTCCGCCGCCGCGGTCAGGTTGCACAGGTGCCCGGCATCACGAAGCACCACCTCGCGGACGTCGGTCAGTGTCGCCTCGAGGTATGCTGCGTGCGCCCGCCGCGCGGCGCTTTCATGGTCGCCGGTCAGGATCAGCACCGGC
>JBFJNB010000278.1:0-4561 GCA_041633655.1 Lysobacterales bacterium
CTCGCGCCTGAGCGTGGACGCGGCCGAGAAGGGGCGCTACCGGCACTACATGCAGAAGGAGATCCACGAACAGCCCGAGGCGATCGCCAACACGCTGGAAGGACGGATCTCCGAGCACTCGGTGCTGGAGGCCGGCTTCGGGCCCGAATCCCTCGAGGTGCTGGGCAAGACCAAGGCGGTGCAGATCGTCGCCTGCGGCACCAGCTATCACGCCGGGCTGGTGGCGCGCTACTGGATCGAATCCTTGGCCGGGGTCCCGTGCAGCGTCGAGATCGCCAGCGAGTACCGTTACCGCCGCCCCGCGGTGCCGCCCGGCAGCCTGTTTCTGACCCTGTCCCAATCGGGCGAGACCGCCGACACGTTGGCCGCACTGCGCGGCGCCAAGGAACTCGGGTACCTGGCGACGATGGGGGTGTGCAACGTGCCGGAAAGCTCGCTGGTGCGCGAGTCCGACCTGGTAATGATGACCCGCGCCGGGGTCGAGGTCGGGGTGGCCTCGACCAAGACGTTCACGACCCAGTTGACCGCGATGATGCTGGTCGCCATCGCGCTGGCCAAGCACCGCGGACTCGAACGCGAGGCCGAACGCAAACTGGTCGCCGAGCTGGCGGCGCTGCCCGACCGGGTGCGCGGGGTGCTGGCGGTCGAGGACCGGATCGCGCAAATGGCCGAGGACTTCGTCGAAAAAGAACATGCGCTGTTCCTGGGTCGCGGGGCCGAGTATCCGATCGCGATGGAGGGGGCGCTGAAGCTCAAGGAGATCTCTTACATCCACGCCGAGGCCTACGCCGCCGGCGAGCTGAAGCACGGGCCGCTGGCGCTGGTCGACGAGAGCCTGCCGGTGGTCGTGTCGACGGCCAGCAACGAGCTGCTGGAGAAGCTGGTCTCGAACCTGCAGGAGGTCCGCGCGCGTGGCGGCCAGCTTTATCTGTTTGCCGACCGTGGGGTCCGGATTCCGGATTCCGACCAGCTCCACGTGATGGAGCTGCCGGTGGACGACAGCCCGCTGTCGCCGGTGATCCACACCATTCCGCTGCAACTGCTGGCCTACCACGTCGCGGTGCTGCGCGGCACCGACGTCGATCAGCCCCGCAATCTGGCCAAGTCGGTCACCGTGGAATGACCGGGCTGGTCCGGCTCATCCGGTAGCAGGCCAGCGCGGCGACCAGATGGATCGGTAACGCGAACGCCTCCCATTCCCGGTTGTATTGGATCAGCCACCCAGTGGGGTCGAGCGCCAGCGCCGCGGCCGGCGGGACGAGCACCAGCGCCAGCAGGATCGCGGCGGCGCGCGCGCCCGGCGGCTGGCCGATCCAGGCCAGTCCCGGCAGCAGCGCCAGCGGCGAGAAAATGAGCAGGTTCTCGTTGCGATACGCCGCGGTGTGCTCGGTCAGACCCCAGATCGCCAGCATGCCCAGCCCAATCAGCCCGCAGGCGATCCACCAGCTCGTTACCAGCACCCGCTGCGCGCCCGGCCTGCGGCCGCTCAAGCCGATCAGCACTGCGACCGCCAGTCCGGCCAGCAGAAACCCAAGCGTCCAACGCGGTGCGGCGGCGGGCACCGGGTAGGCGGTGCTCGCGTTCAGCACCCGGGTATCGGCCACCAGCGGGCGGCCCTCGATGACCACTTGTTCGAGCCCGCGGCGCAGCTCATCCGGGATGAAGAAGGTCTCCCAGCGCGAGATCGGCCGGTCGGTCGGTCGGCCGAGGCCCAACTGGGTGCCGAGGTACATCCATTTGACCGGGGCGGCGTAGCGGTTGGTGAAGTCGCGGAACGTGTGCGCGGTCGGCTCGCCCGAAACCTCGGTCGACAACGCGCCGTCGAGCGCCAGGTCGAGCGCGTCGCGAACCTTGGTCGAGCAGTTGGCAAGAAAATAATCGTAGCGGTAGCCGGCGTTCGCGGGCCGCCGGTTCCACTCCAGGAACTCGAACAGGCGCCGCGCCTGGGGTGCGCTCAGGTTCAGCCGCTGCGACACCACCGTGCGCCCGGCGGCCGCGTAGTCCGCCAGATCCGCCTCGGCATCGAACGCCGCCAGCCGGTAGCTCATCCGCCCGCGGATGAAATTCAGCAGGAAGTTCTGCTGGGTGAAATCGAAGATCCCGTAGTTGTAGCTGATGGCGGGGCCGCCATCGGCCGGGCGCACTAGGATCGCGTTGTGCCCGAAGCGCTCCCAGTAGGTCGCTCCCGGACCGACGGTGATCAGCTCGACGGCTGCCGGTTCGGGAAGCGCCGCGGCCAGGATCAGGGCCAGCAGCGCGGGCAACGGCACGATTACTGCTCGCCCAGGGTCAGGCCGAGGGTCAGCAGGCGGCGGCTGTCGGCGCGCTGGACTTCGAACTCCAGATCGCCGAGCTTGATCGTCTCGCCTACCTCGGCGAGGCGCCCGAGCTTGCCGGTCACCAGCCCGCCGATGGTGTCGAACTCCTCGTCGGAGTACTCGGTACCGAAGTGCTGGTTGAAGTCCTCGATCGGGGTCAGCGCACTGATCGTGTAGCGGTGGCCATCGTGGGCGCTGATCAGCTCGTCTTCCTCGGAGTCATGCTCGTCGTCGATCTGGCCGACGATCTCCTCGAGCACGTCCTCGATCGTGATCAACCCGGCGACGCCCCCATACTCGTCGACCACGATCGCCATGTGATTGCGCGAGGAGCGGAAGTCCTTGAGCAGCATGTTCAGGTGCTTGCTCTCGGGAATGAACACCGCCGGGCGAACCAGCTTGTCGAGTGCGAAGTCCTCGGTGGAGCCCTCGACGAACAGGCGCAACAGGTCCTTGGCCAGCAGGATTCCGATCACCTCGTCGCGGTCGTCCTTGATCACCGGGAAGCGCGAATGACCCGACTCCACGATCACCGGCAACACCTCGTTCAGGCTCATCTGACCGCTCACAACGACCATCTGCCCGCGCGGAATCATCGCGTCGCGGACCTGCATCTCTGAGACTTCAAGGGCGCCCTCGATCATCCGCAGCGTGTCGGCGTCGAGGATTTCGCGATGGACCGCCTCACGGACGATCTCGAGCAGTTCGGTGCGGTTGCGCGGCTCGCTGCCGGAAAAAGCCTGGCCCAGTTTTTCCAGCCACGACCGCGATTCGGAATCGTTGCCGTTCGATAGGTCGTCAATCATGAAAGTCGGTCATGCTCCTTTGCTGCCGCGCCGGGAGACAGTTTACTAGGAGCGGGCGACCAGTTCACCGGTACGGGTCGGGAATCCCCAGCCGCGCCAGGATGCGGATTTCCTCGGCCTCCATCTCGCGCGCCTGCTCGGGCTCCTCGTGGTCGTAGCCGAGCAGGTGCAGCACTCCGTGGGTCACCAGGTGGGCCCAGCGTTCGGCCGGCGCGATCCCGAAGCGGGCGGCCTCGCGCTCGACCACCGGGGCCGCGATCACGATGTCGCCGAGGTGGTCGACCTCGACGCCGGCCGGGAACTCGGCCGGGAACGACAGCACGTTGGTCGCGCGGTCATCGCCGCGGAAGCGCAAATTGAGCCGGCGCATCTCGGCCGAGCCGACCACCCTGAGGTCCAGCCCGGCGCCGGGCCGGAGCCCGGCCAGCGCGTTGTCCACCCAGGCCACGAGCTGCTCCCGGCTGGGGGCTTGGCGCGCGCCGCGGCCGAAGCTGACGCTGATCACTCGCGCTCGTGGTCCTCGTAGGCGCGCACGACCCGCTGCACCAGCGGGTGGCGGACCACGTCGCGGGCGTTGAAGAACGTGAAGCTGATGCCCTCGACGTCGCGCAGCACGTCGACCACGTGACGCAGTCCGGAGACCTGGTTGCGCGGCAGGTCGATTTGGGTCACGTCGCCGGTGACCACCGCGGTGGAGCCGAAGCCGATGCGGGTCAAGAACATCTTCATCTGCTCGACCGAGGTGTTCTGCGCCTCGTCCAGGATGATGAACGAGTCGTTCAAGGTGCGCCCGCGCATGAACGCCAGCGGCGCGACCTCGATCACGTTGCGCTCGATCAGGCGCGAGACCTGCTCGAACCCGAGCATCTCGTAGAGCGCGTCGTAGAGCGGGCGCAGGTACGGATCGATCTTCTGCACCATGTCGCCGGGCAGAAACCCGAGCCGCTCGCCGGCCTCGACCGCCGGGCGCACCAGGATCAGGCGCTGGACCTTGTCGTTCTGCAGCGCGGCCACCGCGCAGGCCACCGCCAGGTAGGTCTTGCCGGTACCGGCCGGGCCGATGCCGAAACTGATGTCGTAGGCTTCGATCCGCTCCAGGTACTGGCACTGATTGGGCCCGCGCCCGCGGATCACGCCGCGGCGGGTCTGGATCGAGACCTGCGCCTCGGCGCTCTGCTCGTCCATCAGCGACTCGATCCCGGATTCCTGGAGCTGCAGGTTGATTTCCGCCGGCGTCAGGGTTTCGGTTTCGGCGATCGCATACAGCTTGCGCAGCAGGCGGCTGGCCGCGGTGGCGGTGCGGCGCTCGCCGAGGATGCGGAAGATCGAGCCGCGGTTCAGGATCTCTATGCCCAACCGCATCTCGATCTGGCGCAGATGCTCGTCGAACTGGCCGCACAGATTGGCCAGCCGTTCGTTGTCGACCGGCTCCAGCTC
>JBFJNB010000279.1:0-4556 GCA_041633655.1 Lysobacterales bacterium
GCCTCCGACTGGCCCCGCTCCTCGGCGCCCAGGCCGGGGTAGGCGCCCGGGGTGTCGATCAGGGTGATGACCGGGGCATGGAACCGTTCCGCCATCCGCATCAGCCGGAGCGCCTTGCGGTACCCCTCGGGGCGCGACATGCCGAAGTTGCGGTAGACCTTGTCGTTGGTGTCGCGCCCCTTCTGGTGGCCGATCACCATCACCGGGCGCCCGTCCAGGCGCGCCAGCCCGCCGACGATGGAGTGATCGTCGGCGTACGCGCGATCGCCGTGCAGCTCGTGGAAATCGGTCATCATCAGCTCGACGTAATCGAGCGTGTAGGGGCGGTTCGGGTGGCGCGCGAGCTGCGCGATCTGCCAGGCATTCAGGTCGGAGAAGATCGCCTTGGTGCGCCCTTTGAGTTTTTCCTCCAGGCGATGGATCTCCTCCTCGATGTTGAGCGCGTTGTCGGAGCCGACGTATCGCAGCTCTTTGATCTTGGCCTCGAGCTCGGCGATCGGCTGCTCGAAGTCGAGGAAATTGGGATTGGGGTGGCTCATGGAGCCCAAGTATAGCCTTATCCCGGGGGCTTGCGGTCCTGGTTCGGATAGACCAGCCGCGCGGCCTCGATGCCGGGCAGCAGGCTGAGCGCCTCGGTCAGCTCGCGCGAAGGACGGATGCGCCAGTCGCTGCCGAGCCGGATCCGGGCGCGTGCCTCGGGGTGACGGACCTGGATTACGACCGGGGCATCGCCGGGCTGGTGCGCGGCCAGCAGCCGCTTGAATGCGCCCAGATCCGCGGTGCGGCTGTCCAGCACCACGCTCACGGCTTGCGCGTAGCGCGCGAACGCCTCGTCCAGGGTGTAAAGTTGCCGGGCGCGCAACTGCAAACCGCCGCTGTAGTCGCTGGAGACGAGGTTCCCCTCGGCGACGATGAGCTGGTCCCGGTTCAGGTAACTGGAGTTCTCGGCCAGGGTCTCGCGGAACAGCGCGATCTCGATCCGCCCGGTCTGGTCGTCCAGCAGCACGTAGGCGCTGCGCTCGCCGCGCCGCCTTACCGCGATGATCAGCCCGGCCAGCACCGCTGGGACGCCGCGCCGGTCCCCGCCGTTGGCCGGGGCGAATCGACCCTCGACCTCGCCCAGGCGGCAACTGACGATCGCGCCGAGATCCTCGAGGTACGGATCGATCGGGTGGCCCGACAGGTAGAGTCCCAGGGTCTCGCGCTCGCCGCGCAGGCGCCGCTCCGCGCTCCATTCGGCGAGGGTATCGATGCGCGCCGCTGCCGGGGGCGCTGGCGTGCCGAACAGGTCTACCTGGCCGGCCGCACGGTCGCGGGATTCCTGTTCCGCGGCCTTCAGGATGTCGTCGAGGCAATGGGTGAGGGTCGCCCGGTTGGCGCCGAGGCCGTCCATCGCCCCCGAGGTGATCAGCGCCTCGATCACCCGCCGGTTGACCCGGTGCAGATCGATGCGCCGGCAGAAGTCGCGCAGGTCCGCGTAGGGTCCGCCGCGTTCGCGCTCGGCGACCAGCGCCTCGACCGCGGCTCGGCCGACTCCCTTGATCGCACCCAGGCCGTAGACCACCGTGGCCGGTGGCTCGGCGATGAACGGGTAGCCCGAGCGGTTGACGTCGGGGTTGACGATGGTAAGGCCCATCTGCCGGGTATCGTCGATCAGGGTCACGACCTTGTCGGTGTGGTCCATGTCGGAGGACAGCACCGCGGCCATGAACTCGGCCGGGTAATGCGCCTTCAGATACGCGGTCTGGTAGGCCAGCAGAGCGTACGCGGCCGAGTGGGACTTGTTGAATCCGTAGCCGGCGAAGGTCTCCATCAGGTCGAAGATCGACTCCGCCTGGTGGGCCGGCGTCCCGCGCTCGACCGCGCCGGAGACGAAGATCGCGCGCTGCTTGGCCATCTCCTCGGGTTTTTTCTTTCCCATCGCCCGGCGCAGGATGTCGGCGCCGCCCAGGGTGTAGCCGGCCAGCACCTGGGCCGCCTGCATCACCTGCTCCTGGTAAAGGATGACCCCGTAGGTCGGTTTGAGGATCGGCTCCAGCTTGGGGTGCGGGTAGCGAACCACCTGGCGGCCGTGCTTGCAGTCGACGTAGGTATCGACCATGCCGGCATCGAGCGGGCCCGGTCGGAACAGCGCGACCAGCGCGACGATGTCGTCGAAATGCTCGGGCTGCAGGCGCCGGACCAGGTCCTTGATCCCGCGCGATTCGAGCTGGAACACCGCGGTGGTGTCGCAGCGCCGCAGAAGCGCGAACGTCTTGGCATCGTCCATCGGCAGGGTGGCCACGTCCAGCGGCGCCTCGCCGGCGGACTCGCGGCCGCGGTTGATCGCGTCCACGGCCCAATCGATGATCGTCAGCGTGCGCAGGCCCAGGAAGTCGAATTTGACCAGTCCGATGGCCTCCACGTCGTCCTTGTCGAACTGGGTCACGACCCCCTCGCCGCTGGGCTCGGAGTACAGCGGTGCGAACTCGACCAGCCCCCGCGGCGCGATCACGACCCCGCCGGCGTGCTTGCCCGCGTTGCGGGTGAGCCCCTCCAGCGAATGCGCGAGCTTCAGAAGCTCGCCCACGTCTTCCTCCTGCTCGGCCCGCTCGGCCAGTTCCTTTTCCTCGGCCAGCGCGCGGTCGAGCGTGATCCCCAGCGTCATCGGGATCAGCTTGGCCACCGAATCGACGAACCCGTACGGATGCCCGAGCACCCGTCCGGTGTCGCGCACGACCGCGCGGGCGGCCATGCTGCCGAAAGTGATGATCTGACACACCCGGTCGCGGCCGTACTTGCCGGCGACGTAGTCGATCACCTCGTCGCGCCGGTCCATGCAGAAATCGACGTCGAAGTCAGGCAGCGACACCCGCTCCGGATTCAGGAAGCGCTCGAACAGCAAGTCGTAGCGCAGCGGGTCCAGGTCGGTAATGCCCAGCACATAGGCGACCAGCGAGCCGGCGCCGGAGCCTCGCCCGGGGCCGACCGGAACCCGGTTCTCGCGCGCCCAGCGGATGAAGTCGGCGACGATCAGGAAGTAGCCGGAAAAGCCCATCTGCGTGATCACGTCGAGTTCGAGCGCCAGGCGCTCCTGGTAGGCGGCCGGTTCGAAACCCGGGGCGGTGCCATGGCGCTTTAGACGGGTAGTCAGCCCGGCCTCGGCCTCGGCGCGCAGGTGGGACTCCTCGGTGAGGTCCGGCGGCAGCGGATACTCGGGCAGAAAATTGGTCCCCAGTTCCAGCGCCAGGTTGCACCGCTTGGCGATCTCGCGGGCGTTTTCCAGCGCCGCGGGCAGGTCCCGGAACAGCTCCGCCATCTCCGCCGGAGACCGCAGGTACTGCTGGTCGGAGTACCGGCGCGGCCGCTTGGGATCGTTCAGGATATGCCCGTCGTGAATGCACACCCGGGCCTCGTGCGCGGGGTAGTCCTCGCGTTTCAGAAAGCGCACGTCATTGGTCGCCACCACCGGGCAGCCAATCTCGTGGGCGGCGGCGATGGCCGCCTCCAGATAGCGCTCCTCGCCGGGGCGGCCGGTGCGCGCGACGTCGACGTAGAACCGGTCGCCGAAAATCTCGGACCAGAACTTGAGCGCCGCCCGCGCGCGCTTGGGTTTGCCGTCCAGCAGCAGGCGTCCGACCTCGCCCCGGGTCGATCCGGACAGTGCGATCAGGCCGCCGTTGTCGGCCGCGAGCCAGTCCCGTTCCACCACCGGCAGCTCGCGTCCGCGGCGTTCCAGGTAAGCCCGAGACAGGAGCCGGCTCAGGCTCAGGTAGCCGGCGCGGTCCTGGCACAGGACGAGCAGCCGGTCGGGCTTGCCGGCGGCGTCGTTACCGCTCACCCACAGGTCGGCCCCCGCGATCGGCTTGACCCCGGCGGCCTCGGCCGAGCGGAAGAACTTGACCAGCCCGAACAGGTTGCACTGATCGGTGACCGCGACCGCCGGCATCCCGAGTTCGGCGGTGCGCTGGATCAGCGCCTTGATCCGGATCGTGGAATCGACCAGCGAGTACTCGCTGTGAACGGCCAGATGAACGAACGACATCAGCGCACCGGCTCGCCCGCGAACAGATCGGCCTGCAGGGTTGCGTACACCGGGGCGAAGCTGCGGCGGTGCTCGGGTGTCGGGCCGAAGCGATGCAGCGCGGCGAGGTGTTCGGCGGTGGCGTAACCCTTGTGGCGCGCGAACCCGTAGTCCGGGTAGCGCTCGTCGAGTTTGCTCATGTAGGCATCGCGCGCGGTCTTGGCCAGGATCGAAGCCGCGCCGATGCATTTTTCGCTGGCGTCCCCGCCGATCACGGTGCGCACCGGCAGGTCGATCAGCGGGGCCCGGTTGCCGTCGATCAGCACCAGCTCGGGGCGTGGTTCGAGCCCGGCCACCGCCTGCCGCATTCCGGTGAGCGTCGCCTGCAGGATGTTGACCCGATCGATGGTCGCCGAGTCGATCAGGCACACCTGGTGACTCAAGCCGTAGCGGCGGAACCCCCGCGCCAGGCGCTGCCGGCGACGGGCGCTGAGTTGCTTGGAATCGGCGATCGCGCTCCAGTCACGGCCGGGGTCGAGGATCACCGCGGCCA